>CP119316.1:3315000-3546138 GCA_029202985.1 Candidatus Andeanibacterium colombiense
GCGGGCCGAGCCGGACAAGGCAGGCCTTGGTCGCCTCGAGCAATTCCTTACGGCGTTCTTCGGGATGCTGGCGCTTGCCTGCAGTCTGCTGGGTTACTCGGCAACCTGTTGCTTCGCGCCGCGCCGGGACAGGCCATAGACCGTCGCCCCGGCGCCGAGCAGGACCGCCGTCATGCCGGTGATCCTGAGCACCGCAAGCGGCTTGTTGGCCTCGCCGGGCGCGGGTTTGCCCGCGGCGAGCCGCCGGCAGAATGCGCCGAACCCTAGGTTGCGCTGGCGGGTCGACCCGGTCAGCCTCGCCCATCCGGGCAAGGCGCCAAAACAACCAGCTTGTAATCCGGCCGCTCCGCCGGGCTGAAGGTGTGCTGAGCATAGCTGAGGCACCCGTCTTCGGGATGCACGAAGGTTCGCAGGCCGCCTTCGCGCGCCATCACGGTCTGCGCTTCCCATTCATTTGCGAACAGGGCGGATTCATGGCGCAATTGCTGGACGAGATTGTCCAGCGCGGGCTCGTCGAGCATCCGGGCGCAATCGGCGCGGAATTCCGCTAGCACGCGCCGTGCCCGCTGTTCCCAATCGGGCAGGAGGTCGCGGGCCGAGGGTACGGTGAAAGTGTAGCGCAGCAGGTTGCGCTGGCATCCCTGGCCCAGCCAACCGGCGAACAATTTTTCGGCAGCGCCGTTCCAGCAGCAGGCATTCCACAACCGGTCGAGGCCATAGGCCGGATAGGGCAGCGCCTCGACGACTCCCAACACCGCTTCCGGCGCCGCCGAGGTCGAGAGCGGTTGCGGAGCGGCGGGATCGCGCCGCCCGGCCAACTCGAACAGGTAGGCCCGCTCCGCCGGGGTCAGCGCGAGCGCCGCCGCGAGCCGGGCCAGCGTCTCGGCCGACACGCTGATATCGCGGCCCTGCTCGATCCAGGCGCACCAGGTCGTGCCGATGCCCGCGCGCGCGGCCAGTTCCTCGCGCCGGAGGCCCGGGGTCCGGCGACGGCGGCCGACCAGATCCGGGGCCGTGCGCTCACGATGCGAGCGGACGAACTGCCCGAGCAATCTGCGCTGTTCGTTTGCGTTCATATGCCTGCTTATAACAGGATAAACTTATCCATTGTAACAGGTTAAAAATGGGTCTCCACGGGCCGCATGGAGAAACGCCAATGACCCGTCCTCACGACGCAATTGTTGAAGATCAATTCGGTGCCCAGGCGAAGGCCTATGTCGCAAGCCCGGTTCATGCAGCGGGGGAAGACCTCGACGAGGTGGCGGCGATCGCCGAGCGCGAAAAGCCGGGACGCGCGGCGGATCTGGGGGCTGGCGGTGGCCATGTCGCCTATCGGCTGGCAGCGCACGCGCGCAGCGTCACCGCGATCGATCTTTCGCAAAAGATGCTGGAAGCGATTCGCGAAACCGCGCGGCAACGCGGCTTGCAGAATATCGAAACCTGCGTAGCGGCGGCCGAAGACCTGCCGTTCGAAGACGCCTCGTTCGACATGCTCGCCTGCCGGTTTTCCGCGCATCACTGGCGCGACCTCGACGCCGGGCTGCGCGAGGCACGGCGCATCCTGAAGCCTGGCTCGACCGCGATGTTCATCGATGTGGTGTCGCCCGCGCATCCGGTGTTCGACACGCATCTGCAGGCGGTCGAGCTGTTGCGCGATCCGTCCCATGTCCGGGACTATTCCGAAGCGGAATGGATGGCGGCGCTGGCCCGCGCGGGCTTCAGGGTCCGCGGCACCCGCAAACGCCGCTTGCGGATGGATTACCCGTCGTGGGTCGATCGCATGCGGACTTCCGAGGCACATCGCGCGGCGATCCGCTCGCTGCAGCAATGGGCCTCGGCGGATACCGCGGCCTATTTTGCGATCGAGCCCGATGGGTCGTTTTCGATCGACACCTTGCAGGTGGAAGTATCGACGTGCCGCGCGCGGTCGCTGTGATTTGCGGAATGGCCCGTCATCATTGCGAGGGGCCAAGCCCCGGGCAATCCAGAGCGTTTGTCGAACTGGCCGGGACTCGTGGTGCCTTTGTCAGCGCGGGGCGATGCGGCGCAGGGTGATGCGGTAGAGCTGGAACGCCCGCTCGCGCGTGAGGCGGGTGGGGGAGAGGCAATAGTCGAGCCATAGTCCGTCCATCACCGCCGACAGGATCGCGGCCGCATCCGCGCGCGCAATCCCGGCGGGATCCCGCGGAAGCAGCGCCAGCGCCCGGTCGAGCAATACGCTCAGCCGGCGGTTGTAGCTCTCGCCGACTTCGGCAATGTCCTCGCGGCTGTGGACCAGGGTCCAGAATGCCGCCCAGGCACCGAGCATGTCGGAGCTCGCCCATTCCTCGGAGAACAGCACCGCGAAAAAGCGGTCCATCGTTTCCCACGGATCGGTGGAGGGTGCGGCCAGTTCCTGTTCGAAGCGGGTGAGGAACTCGTCGCACATGGTACGATAGGTTTCGCGCAGGAGGGTATCGGCATTGTCGAAATAATGCCGCAGCAGCCCGTGCGAGACCCCGGCCTGTCGGCAGATCTCGCGCCCGGTGGTGGCACGCGGGCCGAGCCGCGCGAGGCAGGCCTTGGCCGCATCGAGCAGTTCCTTGCGGCGGTCGTCCGGATGCTGGCGCTTGCTGGCGGTCTTCTGTGTCACTCTGATGCCTGGTTCTTTGTCCGGCGGCGGGATAGCGCATAGACGCTCGCCCCCGCGCCGAGCAGGACCGCCGTCATGCCGATGATCTTGAATACCGCAAGTGGCTTGTTGGCCTCGTCCGGCGCCGGAAACACCGCGAGCGCAATCGCACAGAGCGTGGTCGCGAGGCCGACGCAGCCGAGCAGGATCGCCACCGGCCGCCCGCCGGGCAGGCGCGAAACCTCTTCGCCCGCGGGTTCCCGTTGCAGCCGGATCAGCGAGAGGAACACCATCGCGAAGGGAATGAAGGCGGCGATGATCCCCATGCTCACCAGCACATCGTAGGCGCCTTTGACCCCGGTGCCCGCCTGGCTCAGCACGATGAACACCGCGCCAAGCCCGCCCTGCAGTAGTAGCGCGACATAAGGCGTGCCCCAGCGCGGGTGGGTTTTGCCGAAGGCCGCGGGGAGCGACTTGTCGATCCCGATCACGAATGGAATGCGCGCGGCGGCGGTAAGAAATCCGCTCGCCGCGCCGAGATTGCCGATCGTGATCAGCAGCGCCAGCGGGGCCACGATCCACACCATCTCGAGCTTTTGCGCGGTCAGCGCGCCGGCCTGGATAAGCCCCTGCAGCGTGTTCACCTCGCCCGGCTGGATCGCGAGCAGCACCGCCAGCGTGCCGAGCACGTAGCAGGCGGCGATGATCAGCCCGGCGCACAGCAGCGCGCGCGGGATCGTGCGGCGGGCATCCTTGATCTCGCCGCCGAGGAAGGAGGCCGCCTCGCTGCCCGACAGCGCGAAGGCGAGCGAGGCCCAGAAGATCATGTCCTTGATCTGAGTGCTCGGGGTTATGCTCTGCGTGCTGAAATCGGTCGCCGAGCCGAAACGGTGCCATGCGATCAGCCCCATCACGATCACGATCAGCGCGGGCAGCCACATGCCGATCGCACCGATATTGTGCATCCACTTGCCGACGTTGAGCCCGATCAGATTGATCCAGGTGATGAAGGCGAGCGCGACCAGTGCGAAGCCCATGAAATAGGCCGGGCTGTCGTGCAGGCTCTGCAGCGCCTCGCCCCCGATGTAGAGCGCGTTGCCCGCGTCGAAGTAGAACACCGCCGGGAAGTAGGGCAGGTTGCTGGTGAAATAGCTCCACCCGACCATGAAGCCGATGAACGGCCCGAACGCCTGGCGGGTCCAGATATAGAGCCCGCCTTCCTGCGGGTAGCGGCTCGACAGCTCGATCACGGCGGCGACCAGCGGGATGTAGAAACACAGCAGCGCGCCGCCCCATATCACGATGGAACTTGGTCCCGCGGCGGCGGCGGTCGCGATCCAGCGCAGACTGACGCCGGTGACCACGTAGAACAGCACAAGATCGCCGAAGCCCATCACGCGGGGTGGGTGGGTGAGGGCGGCCTTGTCGTCGCTCATCGCTCAGGCCCTACCGTCGTCATTGTGAGCGGAGCGAAGCAATCCAGAGCGCAATGCACATCCGCTCTGGATTGCCGCGGGGTTCGCCCCTCGCAATGACGAGGAAAGTAAATCACCGTCTCTTCCGATCCCTCAACACCTGCTTCGCCGCGTTATGCCCCGGTGCGCCCGTAACCCCGCCGCCAGGATGCGCGCCGGCGCCGCACAAATACAGCCCTTTCACCGGAGTGCGATATTGCGAGAACTCGGGCACCGGGCGCATCGAGAACAGCTGGCCGAGAGTGAGGTCGCCGTGGAAAATATTGCCTTCGGTGAGACCATAGGTGCGTTCGAGATCGAGCGGGGTCAGCACCACGCGGCCTTCGATCAATTCGGGCAGGTCGGGCATGTGGCGGGCGATCTGGCGGACCACGCTGTCGCCCAGTTCCTCGCGCCGTTCGTACCAGGTGCCGTTCGCGAGCCCGTACGGCACGTATTGGATGAAGCAGGTCATCATCGCCTTGCCCGGCGGACACAAAGTCCCGTCGACCAGGCTCGGGATCACACAGTCGATCCACAATTCGTCGCTGATCTCGCCGCGGCGGCAGGCATCGGCGATCCGCTGCGCTCCTTCGAGGGTGGGGACGATGGTCAGCAGCGAGCGTTCGCGCGGGTCGGCGGCGGGATCGCGGCCAAGCACGGTGGGTTCGCGCGTGAGGGCGAGATTGAGCTTGGCCGATGGGCCAGCCATCTTGATCGCGGCGATGTCACGGCGGAAATCCTCGGGCAGATGCTCGGGCTCGATCAGCGACAGGAAGGTGCGCTTGGGATCGGCGTTCGAGAGCACCGTGGCGGCGTGGATCATTTCTCCGCTTTCGAGTTCGACCCCGATGGCGGAGCCGCCCTCGACCACGATCCGGGCGACCGGGGCATCGGTGACGATCTTGGCCCCGTGCTCGCGCCCACTCGCGGCGAGCGCCTGGGTGATCGCGCCCATGCCGCCGATCACATGGCCCGCGAAGCCCTGCACCGCCCCATTCTCCGGGTCGTCGCCGCCCGACAGCAGATGGAATAGCAGCCCGACGGCCGATCCGGCCTCGTAAGGTCCGCCGTGCTTGCCGTAGACATTGTTCGACAGGAACAGGCGCTTGACCGCGTCGCTCTCGAAATGACGGTCGAGATAATCGCCGAGGCTGCCGGTGAGGAATTCCATGAGTTGCGCGGTCTCGCTGCCTTTGAGGCGGCGGAAGCGGGTGAGCAGGCGCCACGCCTCGCGCAGCTTGGCGGTGCCTTTGGCGGCCAGGTCCGGCGGGGGTTCGAGGAAGAACGGCTGGAGATAGGCGGCGAGTTGCTTCAACTCCTTCTCGACCCTGAAGAAGGCCTTTGCGTCCTTCGGATTGATCGCCGCGATTTCCTCGGCCGTGCGGTCGGGATCGGCCCACCAGCGAATGATCGTGCCGGGTTCGAGCGCGGTCGCAAGCAGAGGGTCACTGCCGACCATGCGGAGGCCGTATTTCGCGAGATTGAGGTCGTGGATTACGGTCGGCATCAACATCGACGCAAAGTAGGAGGTGAAGGACACGCGGTGACCGGGGCTCACTTCCTCCGTCACGCAGGCCCCGCCGACAATTCCGCGCCGCTCGAGCACCAGCACCGTCAATCCCGCGCGGGCGAGATAGGCGGCGGCGGTCAGGCCATTGTGCCCCGCGCCGACGACGATTGCGTCGTAGCGCGAGGCACCGGGCTCAAACGGAGTGGACTGAGATGTTATTGCGACCCTCCGGGCTCCAAACCGCTATACGATACGCATAGATCACGTTATGAGACAACTGTCCAATAAGAGGTGGTTATGGAACAATCCCTGCCGAGCGCGTCCTACCTGACCGACGCGGCGTGGCAGGCCGACCGCGAGACGATCTTCGCTCGCGAATGGTTCTGCGCCGCCCGCGCCGAGGATGTCGCCGAGCCGGGCAGCCATGTGCTCGTGAACGTAACCGGCGAGAGCGTCCTCGTCGTCCGCACCCGCGAGGGCGAAATCCGCGCGCATTACAACGTCTGCCGCCACCGCGGCGCGCGGCTGTGCGACGCGGCCAACGACGCGAAATGGGGCGTCGAACTGAACGGCGGAGTGATCGGCAATGTGATCCGCTGCCCGTATCACGGCTGGTCCTACGGGCTCGACGGCGCACTCTTGGCCGCACCGAACCTCGGGGGAGAGATCGACAAGGCGGAGTTCTCCCTGCATCCTGTGGGCGTGGCCGAATGGGGCGGATTCGTCTGGCTCAATCTCACCCCCGAAACCGCGCCCGACATCGCGCCCGCGCTGCACGATGCGCCGCGCCGGCTCGGCAACTACCCGCTGGAGGACCTGCGCACCGCAAGGACCATCGACTACGAGGTCCAGGCCAACTGGAAGCTGATCCTGGAAAATTACAACGAGTGCTATCACTGCGCCGGGGTCCACCCGGAGCTGTGTGAGATCGTCCCCGAATTCCGCGCGAACGGCGGGATGCATCTCGACTGGGAAGCCGGCATCCCGCACCGCGACGGTGCAACCACCTACACCGGCACCGGCACGACCCGCCGGGCGTTCTTCCCCGGCCTGAGCGCGGAGGAGCAGATCCGCCACAAGGGCGAGCTGATCTATCCGAACCTGATGTTCAGCGTCTCCAGCGACCATGCCGCGGCCTTCATCCTGTGGCCCGAAGCGGTGGATCGCACCCGGATCGAATGCCGTTTCCTGTTCCATAAGGACGAGATCGCGCGGGCCGATTTCGATCCATCCGACGCGGTCGATTTCTGGGATCTGGTCAACCGGCAGGACTGGGCGGTGTGCGAACGGGTCCAGCGCGGGATGGCGGCACGGGTGCACGATCACGGCTATTACTCGCCGCTCGAGGACTACAGCCTCGATATCCGCCGCTACGTCGCCGATCGCCAAGGCGGGGCGGGCGGCGGATGATCAAGGCCGATGTCGTGGTCGTCGGCCTCGGCGCGTTCGGGGCGGCGACGCTGTACCAGCTGGCGCGTGCGGGCGTCTCGGCGGTCGGGATCGACCGCTTCGCCCCGCCGCATGACCAGGGATCGAGCCACGGCGACACCCGCATCACCCGCGCCGGGGTGGGCGAGGGCGAGGCCTATGTCCCCTTCGCATTGCGCTCGCACGAAATCTGGCGCGAGCTGGAAGGGGAAACGGGGGAGCAGCTCTATCTCGATTGCGGCTTCCTTGTCATCGACGGGGCCGAGAATGCGCAGTTCCACGGCAAGAGCGGGATTGGCAAATGCAGCGTTCGCGCCGCGCGAAACGCCGGCATCCCGCATTCGGTACTGACCCCGGCGGAAGCGATGCGCGCCTTTCCGCGGTTCCGCCTGCGCGGTCATGAGCTGGTCTATTTCGAGCCGGGCGGCGGGCTCGTGTTTCCCGAGCGCTGCATCGCCGCGCAGCTTTCCGCGGCAAGGCGGCTGGGCGCGCGGGCGATCCTCAACGAGACGGTCGCGTCCGTCACTCCGGTTGCAGGCGGGGTCGAGGTCACGACCGCGAGCGGCCTCACCATCGCTGCCGAGCGCGCGGTGATCGCGGCGGGCGGCTGGGCCCCGGCGATGGTCGGCGCGCCGCTCGCGCCGATGCGCCTGCTGCGCCAGACGCTCCACTGGTTCGAGCCCGAGGACTGGCGTCTCTACGCTCCCGAGAACTGCCCGACCTTCATCTGGACCCACGGCGCCGAACCGGAGGCGAGCTTCTACGGCTTTCCGGCCATCGCGGGGATGGAGCGGCGCGGGGTGAAGATCGCGACCGAGCAATATACGCGCGCGATCGAGCGGCCCGAGGCGATGGAGCGCGATGTCGCCCCGCCCGAGACCGCGGAGCTCTTCGCCGAGCACATTGCCGGGCGCATGGCGGGCCTCAAGCCCAACGCGCTCCACGCCGCCGCTTGCGTCTATACTATGGCGCCCGATGGAGATTTCGTGATCGACCATCATCCGGACAGCGAGCGCATCACCGTGGTTTCGGCGTGCTCGGGCCATGGCTTCAAGCATTCCGCCGGCGCGGGCGAATTCATCACCCGGCTGACGCTTGGTGAGATCGCGGGGGCGATCGGAGAGTTCAGGCTGGCGCGGCCGGCGTTCGTATCCGGCTGAACAGCACCGATCCCCCGCGGAGGCAGGGGTCTCATGCCGATGAGCGGTGCTTGCGTGCCTGAGGTCCCCGCCTGCGCGGGGACACGGTTGTGTGTGCTGGCCCCTTGGCTTTTCCAAGCTTGGACGCCTAACCCGTCGTCAATGCTGCTAGGGCATGGGTCCAGAAAGGGATAATCATGCAGTTGAGCGATGCGGTCGAATTGGGGGCACTGGATGCGGTCGGGCAGGCGGAGATCGTCCGCCGCGGCGAGGCGACCAGCGCGGAATTGTGCGAGGCCGCGCGCCTGCGGATCGAGGCGACCAACGCGGAACTCAACGCGGTCACCTGGCTCGCCGAGGAATTCCCCGCACCGCTGGCGGATACCGGCCCGCTCGCCGGGGTGCCCTGGCTGCTCAAAGCCTCACTCGAATATCCCGGCTGGCCCTTCACCAGTTGCTCGCGCAGCCGGATGGACGCGAAGGGCCGGAAGGCCTGGCCGCTGACGCAGGCCTGCCTCGATGCGGGGATGGTGCCGCTCGGCTTTACCGGCATGCCCGAATTCGGCCTGCTGACCACCGGCGAACCACTCGCGACGGGCGCGGTCCACAATCCGGCGGCGCCGGGGCGCTCGGCCGGCGGATCCTCCAGCGGCGCCGCGGCTGCGGTGGCGGCGGGCTACGCGCCGCTGGCTCATGCCTCTGACGCAGCGGGCTCGATCCGCATTCCGGCCGCCAATTGCGGAGTGATCGGGTTCAAGCCCTCGCGCGGCGGAAACCTGCGCGCGCGCGGGCCGCATCTGATCGACGATGTGCTGTGCTCCGACATGCTGATCGCGCGCACGATGCGCGATGTCGGCGCCAGCTTCGATATTGTCGCGACGCCATTCGCGGGCGGTGCGCCTGCCCGGCTCAGCGGGGTGCGGGTCGGCCTTGCGCTCACCGGGCTGGACGGTCGCGAAGCAGATCCTGCGGTTGCGGTGAAATTGCGCCAGGCTGCCGCCGATCTCGCCGGCGCGGGCGCCCATGTCGAGGAAGTCGCGATGCCGGGCGACCATCCGGCGATCGTCCGCGCATTCAAGGCGATCTGGCTGCACGAGGGCGGTGAACTGACAGACCTGATTGGCGCGGCCAATCCCGGCGTCCCGATCGGCGATCTCCTCGAACCCTGGACCACCGGTCTCGCCGAAGCGCTCAAGGGCATCGACCTCGGCGAAACCGCCATGGCATTCCGCCAACTCGGCCTCAGCGAACTCGCCGCAGCAGAGTTCTTCACCCGCTACGATGTGCTGCTCTCACCGGTCGCGCAGGAACCCCCGATTGCGCTCGGCCGCCACGCACCCGATCGGAATTTCAATGAGTTATGGGACGATCTTTGGCCCTTCGTGAACTTCACGCCGCTCGCCAATATCGCGGGGCTGCCGTCGATCAGCCTGCCGTACTGGGGCGCGGCCGAACACGGACCGGTCGGGGTGATGTTGACGATGGGGCAGGGCAGGGATCGCAGCCTGCTGGCCTTGTGCGGCGAGATCGAAGCGCTGATGGCCTGAACTTTCGGGCGGACGCCGCTGTCCGGCCCTCGCGTACTGAATCTCATGATATCTGGACCCTTGATTTCTTCACCGATGTGGAATCAAAGGGGCCAATGCGCCGCCCCTGGAATCTCGCGCTGTCGCGCAGGATCTCGCCCGATCGGGGCACGCCGCTCTATCTCCAGCTTGCGCATGCGCTGATCCACGAAATCGAGCGCGGGCGGCTCCAGCCCGGCTCGCCGCTCCCCAGCAGCCGCGATCTGGCCGAGGAACTGGGGCTCAACCGCAAGACGGTGGTCACGGCGTTCGAGGAACTGGTCGCGCAGGGCTGGCTCGAAGCACATGGCCGGCGCGGGACCAGCGTCGCGACCGATCTGCCCGAGACCGAGGTCCATCACCGTGATCGCAACAGCGGAGCGGGGCCGCGCAAGCCCGCCTATCGCTACAACCCGCCGCCCGCGCGCTCGATCGCGGTGCCGATCGGCTCGCGGATCAAGCTTGATGAAGGCAGCCCCGACGGCAGCCTGTTCCCGCCCGAAATTCTCGCCCGCGCCTATCGCCGCGCGGCGCTCTCCGCCGCGCGCGAACGCCGGCTCGGCTACCGCGACCCGCGCGGCAGCGAGCGGCTGCGGCGCGCTGTCGCGGCAATGCTGCGCGAGGAGCGCGGGCTGGTGGTGGGGCCGGAGAACATCTGCGTTACGCGCGGCAGCCAGGCGGGGATTTCGCTCGCTACCCGGATGCTCGCTCGGCCGGGCAGCGTCGCGCTGGCGGAAGAATTGACTTACGAGCCGGCGGTCGCGGCCTTCGGCGGGATGGGCGTGCCGGTGCTGCCGGTGCGGATGGACGAGAACGGCATTCTGGTTGAGGAAGTCGAACGGCTGTGCCGGGCCAACAAGGTCTGCGCATTGTTCCTCACCCCGCACCACCAGTTCCCCACCACCGTCTCGTTGCCGCCGGTGCGCCGCCTGCAATTGATCGAACTCGCGCGCCAATTCGGCTTCGCGATCATCGAGGACGATTACGACCACGAGTTCCGCTTCGGTTCGCCGCCGTTGCTGCCGATGGCCTCCTACGCGCCTGATACCGTCGTTTACGTCGGCTCGCTCTCGAAGCTGCTGCTGCCGGCGCTGCGGGTCGGCTATATCGCCGCGCCGGTGCCGGTAATCGATGCGCTGGCGCATTGCGTTTCTCTGACCGATGGGATGGGCAGCACCCTGACCGAGGATGCGGTCGCGCTGCTGATCGACGAGGGCGAGGTTCGGCGCCATGCGCGCAAGGTGATCCGCACCTATGCCGAGCGGCGCAATGCGCTGGCCCGGGCGGTCACCGAATCGCTCGGCGATTTTGCCGATGCGCGGCTGCCCGATGGCGGGCTGGCGATTTGGCTGCGGTTTCGCGATCGCGAAGCGCTCGCCCGGATCGAGCGTGGGGCGCCGGCCGCCGGGATCAGTTTCGCCGCGTCGGAGAGCTACCGGCTGGGTCCGGAAGCGCAGCACGGGCTGCGGATCGGCTTCGCCAGCCATCCTGCGGCCGCCGCTGTCGCCGCGATCGAGACCCTCGGCGAGCTAGGGCGAAGTGTGACAGTCTGACAACAGTCGGCGGACGACCGCGTTTGGTCCCTCAGGCTTTTGCAATCTGGAACTTCCGGCGGGCCAGCGCAGCGGGAATCCTGCGCAGCCATGGACTTCCCTTCGGGCAAAGCTGACGATCTCGCGGACCTGATCCGCGCCTATCCGCTCGCGTGGCTGGTGACGTGCGGCTCGAGCGGGTTCGACGCGACCCCGCTGCCGCTGATCGCCGAGACCGATGAAGCGGGCGAGGTCGTCGCGCTGATCGGCCATTGTTCGCGCCGCAACGCGCAGGTCGCGGCGCTGCGCAAGCATCCCTTCGCCTTCGCGCTGTTCATGGGCCCGCAGGGTTACATCTCGCCGGCGCTGGTTTCGAACCCGAAATGGGTGCCGACCTGGAATTTCGCGGTCGCGGTGCTCGCGCTCGAAGTCGCGCTGGACGACGACGGTACCGAGGAAGCGGTGCGGCGCCTGACCGAGCAGGTCGAGGCGGGCCAGCCCGAGCCCTGGCGGATGGAGCAGGCAGGCGAGCGGATCGGTGCGCTGATGACCCGGATCATCGGGTTCCGGGCCCGGGTACTGGCGAAGGACGTTCGCCTCAAGCTCGGCCAGGAAGAAGACGCGGCGACCGCCGCCGAGATAATCGCGGGGCTGGCGGACAGCGACCTCGCGCAGTGGATGGGACGGATGAACCGCGACCGGACCGAACCGGCCGCAAACCTGCACGCACAAGGGCACACCGCAGCAGCCAATCAAGTTTCAGCTTCCGCCGGGATCGACGGATAAAAGAAGGGGAATGGACATGAAGAAGTCCGATATCGTTCGTTTTGGAGGCGCTTCCGTTGTTGCGGTCGCCGCGCTCCTCGCCGCCCAGCCGGCCTTTGCCGAGGACGGCGACATCGTCGTCACCGCGACCAAGCGCGCGGAGAATATCCAGGATGTGCCGATTCCGATCAGTGCGGTGACCGGCGAGGATCTCGCCAAGGCCAATGCCAACAGCCTGTCGGACTACATCGTCCGCCTGCCGGGCGTGGTGTTCAACGATTACCAGCCGGGCGTCTCCGAGGTCGTGATCCGCGGCGTCGCGCAGACGACCTATCACGAGCAGGGCCAGACCACGACCGGCTACTACATCAACGATATTCCGGTGGTCGAGCCGGGCTTCCCGATCGGCATTCCCGATGTCGACACCTTCGATCTCGACCGGGTCGAAGTGCTGCGCGGGCCGCAGGGCACGCTGTTCGGTTCGTCCACGCTGGGCGGGTTGATCAACTACATCGTGAAGACCGCCGATCCGACCAAGGTCGATGCGGCCGCTTCGGGCCAGGTCGGCAGCACCAAGAACGCCGATGGGCAGCTCAACTATGCCGCCAAGGCGATGGTCAATGTTCCTCTGATCAAGGACGTGCTCGCGGTGCGCGTGCTCGGCTACCAGCGGGTCGATGCCGGCTATATCGACAATATCGACACCGACACCAAGGGCAGCAACGATTTCCGTACCCGCGGGCTGCGCGGCTCGGTGGTGTTCACGCCGGGCGATACGACCAAGATCACTTATATGTCCGCCTATCAGGACACCAAGCTCGACGACGCGACCTATGTCTCGAGCGTCGCGGATCTGACCCGGACCAACATCGAACATAACGAGGCGCAGAAGACCAGCTTCTTCCTGAACTCGCTGCGGCTCGATCAGGATCTCGACTTCGCGAAGCTGACCGTGCTCGGCTCGGTCGATGAGAAGACCAACACGACCATCTTCGATGCGTCCTATTACGGTTTCTCCAACGGGCACCCGACCGGTGAGCTGTCGCCCTATTCGATCGGTCATGCCAACGCGAACATCAAGCAGATCGAAGCGCGGCTCGCCTCGTCGGGCGACGACACCAAGCTCCAGTGGCTTGTCGGGATCAGCTATGTCGAAGCGAAGAAGCACAGCTACGATCAGGACATCGCGCCCGGCGCCGAAGACTATATCGATGCCAATCCCGTAACCTTTGCGAACAATGCTGCGCTGGCCTTCGTCAGCCTGGCGGGCTTTCCCGACATCACCGGCGCGGCGATCGCTCCGGGCGACCGGATCTACGGCTATCTGTCGGACACGAAGAACAAGGACTTCGGCATCTTCGGCGAAGTCTCCTACCGCCCGATCCCCGAGTTCGAAATCACCGTCGGCGGCCGTTATTACAGCAACGAGGCGCAAGGCGCGGTGGTCAACCAGGGCGGCCTGATCAAGGGCACGCCGGGCGACGCGACCGGCGCGACCGACCAGAAGGAAAACGGCTTCACCCCCAAGGTGACCCTGACCGTGCGGCCGACCGACGACGTGATGCTCTACGCGACCTATGCGAAGGGCTATCGCATCGGCGGCATCAACCCCAATGCGGGTCTGCTGCCCAGCCTGCCGGCGACCTATGACAGCGACACGGTCGACAACTATGAAGCCGGCCTGAAGCTCAGCGGGCTCGACCGCCGGCTGCTGATCACCGCCAACGTGTTCAACATAGACTGGCACGATCTCCAGGCACGCGAGTTCGGCCCGGGGCCGAACTATTATTCCTACGTGATCAACGCGGCGAGCGCGAACATCAAGGGCGTCGAATTCTCCGGCGCGTTCGAGTTCGTCCCGCATGTGACTTTCGGTTCGAACATCACCTACCAGGAAGGCAAGCTGACTTCGTTCCTGCCTGACGTGTTTGCGGTTGGGTTGGGCTACAAGGCTGGTACCAGGCTGCCGGGTTCGTCGAAATGGTCGATCGCCAACAATCTAACGTTCGATTTCCCCGAAATGAGCATGGCTCCGACCTTCGAGATCGCGCATCGCTATCTCTCCAAGGCGCCGGTCGCGTTCGGCAATCCGAACACCCGCGGCGGGTTCAACGAGTTCGACTTGCGCGCCTCGTTCGCTCCGATACAGAATATCCGGGTGATGGCTTACCTCGACAACGTGTTCAACGTCCGCGGCCTGCTTGACGGTCCGTTCGCGGCCACGGGCGCGCTCTACTCGATCACCCGGCCACGCACGGTCGGCATTCGGCTCGACTGGAACCTGTAATGCGCCGCGCCGCCGTGACAGTCGCGGCGGCGCTGGCCCTTTGGGGCAGTCAGGCCGGGGCGGAGGAAGGCAAAGTCCTCGCCTATGATGCCAACGAGGCGACCTGGTCGCAGCTCGACCTCGCGCCCGATGGCAAGACGATCCTGTTCGATGTCCTCGGGGACATCTACCGCATGCCGGCCGGGGGCGGGGAGGCAACGCCCGTCCTTACCGGCGACGCGTGGGAACGCGACGCGGTGCTCTCGCCCGACGGGCAGTGGATGGCCTTCATCTCCGACCGCTCGGGTGTCACCAATCTGTGGATCGCGCGGCCCGATGGCAGCGAGGCGCGGATGCTTTCCAACGACACTTCGCTGGTGCTCTACACCTCGCCCGCCTGGTCGCCCGACGGCAAGAGCGTGTTCGTCAGCCGCGCGGTTCACCGCGTGCTGGCATTCGAACTTTGGCGCTTCCCGCTCGACAACGCCAAACCTGCGCTGATCGTCGCCGCGCAGCCCGGCGGCAATGAGGGTTGGGACGAGCGGGTCAATGCGATGGGCCCGGCGGTCACGCCCGATGGCAAGGCAGTCTATTATGCGACCAAGCTCGGCCACACCTGGACCGAAGGCGATCCGCCGACCTGGTCGATCGCGCGCAAGGATCTGACCACCGGCGAGGTCGAGACGGTCGTGCCCGGCGGGATACGCCCGGTGCTTTCGCCCGACGGCACGAAGCTCGCCTATGCCGCGCGCGACGGTGCCGAAACCGGCCTGCGCCTGCGCGACCTGACCAATGGCGAGGACCGCTGGCTGATCTTCCCGATCGACCGCGACGGACAGGAGGGCGGCTATTATTACGACCTCGTCCCGCGCTACGAATTCACGCGCGACGGCCGAGCGATCCTGTTCGCCAAGGACGGCACGTTCCACCGGATCGAGCTCGCGAGCCGCGCGGTCAGCGACATTCCGTTCTCCGCGCCGGTGCATCTGGCGCTGAAGCCCAACACCCGCGTGACCCAGAAAATCGATAGTGGCCCGGTGGTCACTCACCTCGCCGAAGGGGCCGTGCTGTCGCCTGACGGCAAGCGCATCGCCTTCACCGCGCTCGGCACACTCTATGTCGAGCCGCGCAAGGGTGGAAAAGCGATCGTGCTCGACGTGGCCGATGCGTTCCGGCCGTCATGGTCGGCGGACGGCAAGCGTGTCTTCTACGTTCGCTGGAACGCGGCCGAGGGCGGGCAGGTGATGGCGATCCCGGCCGCCGGCGGCAAGGCGGCGGCGCTGACCGAACGCGGCGCCTATTGGCGCGAAGCCATCGCCAGTCGGGATGGCAAGGCGCTGCTCGCATTGCGCGCCAGCCAATACGAGCGGATGCACGCGATCGACGAGATCGCGCCCGCCTATCCGACCGATGTGGTGCGTATCCCGCTCGATGGCTCGGCGCGCACGGTGATCGGCCACGGCCCCGGGCTGAAGAACCTCCAGCAGACCGCCGATGGCCGCGTCTGGGTGCAGACCCCGGCTGCGCTGAACGAAGTGGCGGACGGCGCGCTCAAGCCGCGCGTAGCGGTTGTCGCCAAGCCGACCGGGCAATATATCGTCGGCGCCGCGCCGGTGGACGACATCATGGTCTCGCCCGACGGCACCCGGCTGGTCGCGCGCACCGCCTACCAGCTGCATTTGATGCCGATGCCCGCAGCGGCGGATAAGCTGCCGACGCTCGATTTGATGGGCGCGGTCGACGGGCATCACCGGATCACCCGCGTCGGCGCTGACCGTGCCGTCTGGGATGCGGACGGGAAGGGTTTCGGCTGGACGGTCGGGCCCGACTGGCGCCATGTTACGCTGGCCGACGCGCTCGGCGCCGCCGATCCCGAAGCGGGAGCCGAAGGCAGTTCGCTCGCAGTCGAGGTGCCCCGCGCAATGCCTGCCGGGCCGCAACTGCTTCATGGCGTTACCGCGCTGACGATGGACGGCGGCACGATAATCGCCAATGCCGACATCCTGATCGTCGCCGATCGTATCGCCGGGATCGGCCCGGCCGGTTCACTCGCAGTGCCCGTCGGAACCCGGACCTATGACCTCACCGGCAAATATGTGATCCCCGGGCTGGTGGATGTCCACGCGCATTTCTTCAACATCCGCCGCGGGCTGCAGGACGGGACCGATTGGGAATTCGCGGTCAACCTCGCCTATGGCGTAACCAGCTCGCTCGACCCGCAGTCCTTCACCCCCGACATTTTTGCCTATGCCGACCGCGCCGACAGTGGAGAGATGGTCGGCCCGCGGCTGTTCTCGACCGGGCCGGGCGTGTTCGTGAATTCCAACATCGATTCCGTCGAAACCGCAAAGGCGGTGCTGACCCGCTATCGCGACCATTACCGTACGCGGAACATCAAGAGCTACATGGTCGGCGATCGTGCCTCGCGCCAGGCGATCACCGATGCCTCGCGTGCGCTGGGGATGATGCCGACCACCGAGGGCGCGGCCGATTACATCCTCGAACTGACCCACGCGGTCGATGGCTTCGCGGGCAATGAACACGCGATCCCGATCACCCCGCTGCATGACGATGTGCTGCGCCTGTTCGCGGCCAGCGGCATCTCCTACAATCCTACGCTCGGTGTGGTGTATGGCGGCGGGCCGGCGCTGTTCAACGACATCATCACCAAGCGCCCGGAGGACGACGCACGGCTGCGCCAGTTCACGCCGCCCTTCGTGATCGCCGAGAAGCTCCGCAACCGTCACTGGATGCCGGCCGAACTCCAGAGCTACCAACGCTTCGCAGCCGATGCACTGCGCGTACGCAAGGCCGGCGGGCTGGTGGGGGCGGGCGCGCATGGCGAAATGCAGGGCCTTGGCATGCAGTGGGAGATGCAGGCCTTTGTCGCGGGCGGGGCGACCCCGCTCGAAGCGCTCGAGATCGCGACGATCGACGGGGCGAAGATCATCGGGCGGCCGGATGACATCGGCAGCCTGACCAAGGGCAAGCTCGCCGATCTGGTGGTGCTCGATGCCGATCCGCGCAGCGATATCAGGAATGCCGCAAGGATCGGCATGGTGATGCGCGGCGGGCTGCTGTTTGACGGCGCAACGCTAGCCCCGGTCGGACGCGCCGGTTCCGCTCCGCCGCGCTGGTGGCTGGCGGACGCTCCGGCTCCGTGAAACCCGCCACACTGCGCTTCTGGAGCAAGATCCACACCTGGAGCAGCCTTGCTTCCACCCTGTTCCTGCTGATCCTGTGTCTTACCGGCCTGCCGCTGATCTTCCATGAAGAGATCGACGCGTTCGGCGGCGCGCACAGGGTCGAGCGATGGGATGAGGCAGCGCTGGTCTCGCTCGACCGCGCGACCGATGCCGCGCTGGCAATGCGCCCGGGCGAAGTGCCGATCTATCTGAGCTTCGACGAAGACCGTCCGGTTGTGAACATCACCAGCGGCCCGGCCGCGGATGCCGCTGAAGCGGACATGGGCTTCCAGCCGATCGACCGCCGCGGTGCGGTTCCGGCGAGTGGGGGCGAGGGCGGCGGGTTCACCGACTTCGTGCTCGACCTGCACAAGGATTTGTTCCTTGGTGTGGGCGGCATGTATTTTGTCGGAATGATCGGTGCGCTGTTCGCCGCGGCGACCGTGTCCGGCGTCGTGCTTTACTCGCCCTTCGCCCGCAAAGCCGGTTTCGCGACAGTCCGCCGCGCCAAGGCGCCCCGGATCCGCTGGCTCGACTGGCACAATCTGATCGGCGGGGTGACGCTGGCCTGGGCGTTGGCGGTCGGGCTCACCGGCACAATCAACACGCTCGTCGATCCGATCACCGCCTGGTGGCGCGTCGACGCGCTCGCGCACCTGACCAAAGGCGACGGTCGGGCGGTGCAATCTTATCGCTCGGGTCTCGTCGAAAAGGCGGTCGCCAATGCAATGGCCAGGGCGCCTGGCATGCGCCCGCAATTCGTCGCCTTTCCCGGCGCACCTTTCTCCAGCCGCGATCATTACGCGGTGTTCCTGCAAGGCGCGACACCGCTGACCAAGAAGCTCCTGACCCCGGTGATGGTCGATGCCAAGACCGGTGAGGTCGACGCGGTCGCGCCGATGCCGTGGTATATGAAGGGCCTGCTGCTCGCGCAGCCGCTGCATTTCGGCGACTACGGCGGGCTCGCGATGAAGCTGGTCTGGGCGCTGCTCGACCTTGTCACCATCGCGCTGCTTGGAACCGGAATATATCTCTGGCTGGGACGCATCAGGAAACATGCGCGATGAGCAGCCGCCCGCTGTTTCCGATCCTCGCCATAGCCGCGATTGCGCTGGCGGGGCTGATCTTGGGTCTTACCGGTGAGACTTGGGAGGATTGGCTCGCCGATGCGGCGCTGGCGTTCTGTCTGATCCCGATCGCCTGGGCCGCGCTGCGCCGTTAGCTTGAGGTTCCACTACAGACTACCGCTGTCCGCTTTCCACTGATAACGGTTTGGCCGAAGCCGGCCGTGCCCGGCGAACGGAGAGAGACAATGCAGTTCGAACGCCTGAATCCGATGACCGGCGAGGTTGCATCCCGCGCCGCCGCGCTGCAGGCCGGCGACATTCCGGCGATCGCGGCCAAGGCGCAGCTGGGCTTTGCCGCCTGGTCGCAGATGGGCCCCAACGCCCGCCGCGCGGTGCTGATGGAGGCCGCCGCCGCGCTCGAAGCGCGCAAGGACGATTTCGTCGCCGCGATGATGGGCGAGATCGGCGCGACCGCAGGCTGGGCGATGTTCAACCTCGCGCTGGCGGCGGGCATGGTCCGCGAAGCTGCCGCGATCACCACCCAGATTCAGGGCGAGGTGATCCCGTCGGACCACCACGGCACGGTGGCGATGGCTTTGCGCGAGCCGGTCGGCGTAATCCTCGGCATCGCGCCGTGGAACGCGCCGATCATCCTCGGCGTCCGCGCGATCGCGGTGCCGCTCGCCTGCGGCAATGCGGTGATCCTCAAGGCCAGCGAAAGCTGCCCGCGCACCCATGCGCTGATCGTCGAAGCTTTCGCCGAGGCCGGGTTCCCCGAAGGCGTAGTCAATGTCGTGACCAATGCCCCCGCCGATGCGGGCGAAGTGGTCGGCGCGCTGATCGATGCGCCGCAGGTCAAGCGGATCAACTTCACCGGTTCCACCGCGGTGGGCAGGATCATCGCGAAGCGCGCGGCCGAGCATCTGAAGCCGGTGCTGCTCGAACTCGGCGGCAAGGCGCCGATGGTGGTGCTCGAGGATGCCGATCTTGACGAAGCGGTGAAGGCCGCGGCCTTCGGCGCCTATATGAACCAAGGCCAGATCTGCATGTCGACCGAGCGGATCATCGTGGTCGATGCAGTGGCCGATGAATTCGCAGGGAAGTTCGCAGAGAAGGTCAAGACCATGCCGGTCGGCGATCCCCGTGAGGGCAAGACCCCGCTCGGCGCGGTGGTCGACCGCAAGACCGTCGATCATTGCCTGTCGCTGGTCGAGGATGCGGTGGACAAGGGTGCCGAGCTGCTGACCGGCGGCGAGACGACCCAGAATGTGCTGATGCCGGCGCATCTGGTCGATCGGGTAACGCCGGATATGAAATTGTTTCGCGACGAAAGCTTCGGCCCGGTGGTCGGGATCATCCGTGCGCGGGACGAGGCGCATGCGATCGAACTTGCGAACGACACCGAATACGGCCTCTCCTCCGCCGTATTCACCCGCGACACTGCGAGGGGGATCAAGGTTGCGCGCCAGATCCACGCGGGGATCTGCCACATCAACGCCTCGACCGTGTCGGACGAGCCCCAGATGCCGTTCGGCGGGATGAAGGCCTCGGGTTACGGTCGCTTCGGCGGGAAGGCCGGGATCGATTCCTTCACCGAATTGCGCTGGATCACATTCGAGACCGAACCCGGCCACTATCCGGTCTGAAACATGAAAACACAGATATGCATCATCGGCGCGGGCCCTGCCGGCCTGCTCCTCGGCCATCTGCTGCGGGCGGAAGGGATCGAGTGCGTCGTGCTCGAGCGGCAGGCGCCCGACTATATCCTCGGCCGCATCCGCGCGGGCGTGCTCGAAGCGGTCACCGTCGGGCTGATGGAACGGCTCGGGCTGGATGCGCGGCTGAAGGCCGAAGGCCTGCCGCATGGCGGGTTCAACCTCGCCGACGGGGAGCGACTGATCCGGATCGATCTGGCCGAACTGACCGGCGGCCACGTGACGGTCTACGGCCAGACCGAGCTGACGCGCGACCTGATGGAGGCGCAGGACGAGCGCGGACTTGAGGTGATCTACGGCGCGGCCGATGTCGCGTTGCACGATGTCCAGAGCGATGCCCCTTACGTGACCTATGTAAAGGAGGGCGCCGAACGGCGTATCGACTGCCGCTTCGTGGTCGGCTGCGACGGTTTCCACGGGCCGAGCCGGCGGGCGGTCCCGGCGGGGGTGGCACAGGAATACGAGCGCGAATATCCGTTCGGCTGGCTCGGCATCCTTGCCGATGTGCCCCCGTGCAACCATGAGCTGATCTACGCCAACCACGCGCGCGGCTTTGCGCTTGCCTCGATGCGCAGCGAGACCCGCAGCCGTTATTACATCGACGTGCCGCTGACCGAGAAGATCGAGGACTGGCCGGAAGAGCGCCTGTGGGATGAGCTCGCGATCCGCCTTGGACCCGAAGCTGCCGCCCGGATGGTGCGCGGGCCCTCGCTCGAAAAGTCGATCGCGCCGTTGCGTAGCTATGTGTTCGCGCCGATGCGTCATGGCTCGCTGCTGCTGTGTGGCGATGCCGCGCATATCGTTCCGCCGACCGGAGCGAAGGGTCTCAACCTCGCGGCGAGCGACGTGCTCTACGCCTCGGAAGCGCTGATCGGATTCTTCAGGCGCAACGATGCCGATGCGGTGGCGGCCTATTCGGGCAACGCGCTTGCGCGGGTCTGGAAGAGCGAACGGTTCAGCTGGTCGCTCACCCGCCTGATGCATCGCTTCCCGGAAGACGGCCCCTTCGAACGGGCGATGCAGGTCGCCGAACTTGACTATATCGCATCCAGCAGGGCCGCGCAGACCAGCATTGCAGAGAACTACGTCGGCTTGCCCGTCTGACGCGGGGCGGTTCAGGCAAACCTTCCGCTTCTTTGCCCGGCAGTGTCCGTTCGGCAACACTCGTCCGGAAATCCCCGATTTCAGCCAATAGTTCCGTGGCTTTCCGCGGCCCATCGGCGCGAGCGGCTCCGCTGTTCGATGGCCCGGCCCGACTTTTTGCAACGGAATGTCCATCGGTGCCTGAAGGTGACCCCTTTGGCATAATTGACCTAGTCCAGAAAAATTCGGGAAAAAATGCCTGCTTACTTGCGGCCCCGGGGGAGGGGAAAAGAGTCATGCCGCCCCCAATCGAGTGAACCATAAATGGACTCTGGGAGCCAAAAGAATGAGGAAAACTCCAAAGGGAGCTCAGCGCGCCTATAGCAAGCTGCTGATGTCCTGCGCTTCATCCGCCGTCCTTTCCGTGATGGCGCTGTCGGCGGTGCCGGCTTTCGCGCAGGATGGGGACGCCAAGGCCACCGACACCGACAAGCCGAAGGAAGGCGATGCGATCATCGTCACCGGATCGCGCATTCAGCGTGCTGACTACGAAAACAACAGCCCGACGGTGACGGTCGATTCTGCGCTGCTGACCAATTCGTCGACCGCGGCGATCGAAACGAACCTCAACAAACTGCCGCAATTTGTTCCGGCACAGACACCTTATGCTGGCGGTGACATCCAGCCGACCGCGACCAATACTCCGGGTGCGGCGACGATCTCGCTGCGCGGCATCGGTTCGAACCGCAGCCTGGTGCTGCTCGACGGCCGCCGCACGACGCCGGCCAACGCCTCGGGCGTGGTCGACATCTCGACCATTCCGTCGGCGGCGATCGAGCGGATCGAGATCATTTCAGGCGGCGCTTCGGCGACCTACGGTGCCGACGCAGTCGCGGGCGTGACCAACTTCATCCTGAAGAAGAACGTCAACGGGCTCGAACTCGACGGCCAGATGGGCCTGTCGCAGGAAGGCGATGGTCTCGAATACCAGCTGTCCGGGATCATGGGCGCGGACTTTGACGATGGCCGCGGCAATGTCAGTTTCGCCATGTCGATGAACCGCCGCGAAGCGAGCTATCAGCGCAACCGCAGCTGGTATCGCGATCTCTGGGCCAATCCCGACGTCGGCGGCACCGGCTTCTTCATGGATACCCCTGGCATCTATTTCGGTTACGACAATTTGCCGGATGCCAGCCTGTTGGCGTCGATGTTCCCGAATTCCACCGTCCCGAACTCTAACGTCACCGTCTACAACAATTCGGACGGCTCGCCCTTCGTGAACGGGTCCTGGTATCCGGCTTCGAACGGCTACGCCTATACGCCCTATTCCGAGGGTTTCGATGCGAGCAAGATCGACAATTACAATTACAAGGTGACCAGCGCCGGGACCGTCGCGAAGAACAACACCAACACCTATCTGGTCCTTCCGCTCACACGCTATAACTTCTTCGCGCGCGGCAACTACGAGATCAACGACTGGCTCGGCGTGTTCGGCCAGGCGCTCTACAGCCATGTGAGCACCTATACGCGTCAGGAACCCGGCCCGATCACCTCCGGCTGGAGCGTTGCGATCGATCCGACCACGCTCGACGAGGATCAGCTCACGGCCGATCAGTGGGCGCTGCTCAACAGTCGTGCGGATCCCGATGCACCGTTCGAGCTGCGTGCCTTGCTGCCGAACGACCGCGAAACCTTCACCGACGTGTCGACCTTCAACATGCTGGCCGGTTTCCAGGGTTACATCCCGGGCACCGACTGGAGCTGGGATCTTTCGGCCAACCACGGCGAATCCGAAACCTTCGCGCGCCAGACCGGGATCTATTCGCTCGAGCGCCTGCGCACGGTGCTCAATTCCGGCAATTTCGGCGAAGGCTTCACCGCCACCGGCAACTCGAAGGACAATGGTTTCGGCGCTTCGACCGCGACCTGCACCACCGGCATGAACTTCTTCATGCTGGATGCTTCGGAAATCTCCGAGGATTGCTATGATGCGGTGCGCGCGGACCTGAAGAACCGGTCCACGGTTTCGCAGACGATCGTCGAAGCGAACTTTCAGGGCAAGGTGCTCGATCTGCCCGCGGGCGAACTGCGAGCCGCTCTCGGCGCCAGCTATCGCAAGCAGGATTATGAGTTCCTCAACGATACGCTGACCAGCCAGGGGACTTCGTTCGAAGACCAGGCGCTGGGTATCTATCCGAGCGCGGATTCCTTCGGCAGCTTCGATGTGAAGGAAGTCTATGGCGAATTGCTCGTCCCGATCCTGTCCGACATTCCGCTGATCAAGAACTTCAGCCTCGAACTCGGCGGTCGCGTCTCGAACTACAGCACCACCGGCACCAGCTATACCTACAAGGCGCTGGGCGACTGGCAAGTCACCGACTGGCTGCGCTTCCGCGGCGGCTACAACCGCGCAGAGAGGGCGCCGAACATCGGCGAACTCTATCTGTCCGCGCAGGAGACCTTCGGGGTCAACTACGCGGGTGACCCGTGCTCGCTGGCGAACCCGCTGTCGTGGTCTGCCAACCCGTCGAACGCCAACGGCGCCGCCGTGGAGGCTCTGTGCCGCACGCTGATGAAGCGTTCGGGCGATGCCAATGCGGATGCGACCTACTATGCAGGCGCCCAGTCGAACTCGACCTTCGGTTATGCGTGGCCGACCCTGGTGGGCAACTCCAGTCTGACGACCGAAAAGGCCGACACCTGGACGCTCGGCATGGTGGTGACTTCGCCCTTCGAGAGCCCGCTGCTCTCGCGCCTGAAGCTCTCGGTGGACTGGTTCGACATCAAGGTGAAGGATGCGATCGCGCCGCTCACCGTCGCGGCCGCGTTGCAGCAGTGCCTCGATCCGGCGTTCAACCCGCTGGTGTTGACCGATACGGCAGCGGCTGCCGATACGATGTTTTGCCAGAACATCGAGCGTAACCAGACCGGCGCGCAGGGGACGGTGTACATCACCTACACCAACAGCGGCCGGTTCGAACAGCAGGGCATCGACGCCCAGCTCGACTGGTCGACCGATGTCGGCAAGGGCAAGGTCGGGCTGAACATGGTTGCGAACTACCTGCTCCACTACAAGAGCGCGGCGCTGCCTTCGCTCCCCGAAGTGGATTACGCAGGCACCTTTGGGACCACCGAAAACGGCCTGAACACGGGCGCCTATCGCTTCCGCTTGCTGACCAATTTGAGCTACAGCATCGGCAAGGTGATGGTGGGGCTGCAATGGCAGCACCTGTCGGCGGTCGAGGACAGCACCGAGGCGACAACCCACACCACCACGGTTGGCGCTCCGGCCTATGATCTGTTCGCGTTGAACAGCACTTACGCGGTGACGGACAATTTCACCGTTCGCTTCGGCGTGAACAATCTGTTCAACCGGGCACCGCCGCTGACCAATTACAACCCGGCGAACACGTCCGCTTCGACCACCGGCAATCTGATCGGCGGCAGCTACAACGCCGGTTACTACGATACCAACGGCCGCAGCTTCTATTTGGGCGCGAACGTCAAGTTCTAAGCTCGGCACAAGGCTGAAAAAGATCGGGCCCTTCCTTCCGGAAGGGCCCTTTTTTTGGCAAAGCTTTCATGGCCACCCGCCCCGGCGGGTGGCGGAAGGATGTATCTAGAACTGCGTGCCGACGTTGAAGGTGAAGGCCTTGGTATCGTCGCCCTTTTGCTTCAGCAGAACCTTCGCGAAATCGATCCGGAACGGGCCGAATGGGGAGTTCCAGTTGATCCCGATGCCGACCGAGACGCGCGGCATGGGCGAGTTGCCGAGGAACACTTCGCGGAATGCGCTGTAGCTGGTGCCGAGCGCGGTGTTCTGGTTGGTGGCAAGGCAGGCCGGCGGGTTCGGGTTGATCGCGCTAGTCACCGTCGCGGTCGAGGTGGCGGTGCAGGTTCCGTCCGAACTCAGCGTCGCCGCGTTGATCTGCGTGTAGAGCGCGTTGCCGCTGTCGTCATGCGTCGGGATGAACACCGAGGTCGGGCCGTTGTCGTAGAGATCGGGCTTGGCCAGATCGAACACCGAGCCGGCATTGACATAGATCGACGGCTTCAGGCCCAATACGGCGGCGCCGCTGCCCAGCGGGATGTGCAGCTCGGCCCGGGCGAGGTAGTAGGCGTTGCCGCCCAGCGGATCGTCGACCGGATTGCTCGCGTCGCTCGTGACCACGTATTTGCCGTTGTCGTCCTTCACCGGATCGCCGTCATCGTCGAAGGTGTAATATTCGCGCAGGATGCGCGGACCCACACCGCGGATGTCGAAGCCCTGGATCTGCGGATCGCCGAGGAAGAACCGGTCGGTCAGGCGCACGGCCTGACCCAAGCCCTTCACATAGCCGCCTTCGCCGTGCAACTGCAGCACGAAGCCACTGCCGAGTGGCGTGTATTTGTCGGCCTGGACGCGGAACTTGGCGTAGCGTTCCGAGCCGCCGAGCCCAGCAACGTCGAGGTTCAGCGAGACCTGCTCGCCGCGAGTAGGCCGGGTGGTGTTGTCGAGATTGTTATAGACCAGCGATGCGCCGACGATCGAGCTGATCCGGCTGCCGAGCGCATCGCACAGATAGCGCCCCGCCAGCAGCGGATCGCATTCGTAAGTACCCGGCGTCTGCCGGTCGCTGTAATAGGTGCTCTTGTCGAGCGTCACGTTGTCCCAGTTCAGCGTGTAGCGGCCGATCAGCGACATCTTTTCGGTCAGCGGCACGCCCGCACGCAGCTGGAAGCCGGTGGTGGATTGCTGGAAGGTGGTGGAGTTGTCGTTGTAATAGTCGTTGTTCGAATCCCGCCGGTAGATGTCGAGCCCCAGCGAGATGTTCTTGTCGAACAGATAAGGCTCGGCGAAGCTGACGGTGAAGGCGTGGGAATAGGAGGAATAGTCCGCGCTGAGGCCGATCGTCTGGCCCTTGCCGCGGAAGTTGCGCTGGCGGATCGAGCCGGAGAGGATGAAGCTCTCCTGTGAGGAGAACCCGGCCGACAGCTGAAGCTCACCGGTCGGCTGCTCCTGGACATTGGCGTTGAGCATGATCCGGTCCGGAGCGGAGCCCTGCGCCTGCTCAATCTCGAAATTCTGCTGGAAGAATCCGAGTGAGTTGATCCGCGCCGTGGAGCGCTTGACCGCCAAGGTGTTGAACGCGTCCCCTTCGGCGAGGCGGAACTCGCGCCGCACGACCTTGTCCTGGGTCAGCGTATTGCCGTTGACGTTGATGTTCTCGACATAGACGCGCGGCGCGTCGCTGAGCACGAACTTGACGTTCATGGTCAGATTGTCCTTGTCGCGGTCGAACTCGGGCCGAACATCGGCAAAGGCATAGCCGAACAGGCCGGCGGTTTGGGTCAGGCCATCGACCGTGTCCTCGACCAGCTTGGCGTCGTACCAATTGCCTTTCCTGGGGGCGATCGAACGGGTCAGTTTCGAACTGTCGAAATCGCGCAATTGGCTCTCGACCCAGACGTCGCCGAATTTGTAGCGCTGGCCTTCCTCGACCACATAGGTGACGATGAAGTCCTTCTTGTCCGGAGTCAGTTCGGCCATCGCCGACACCACGCGGAAATCCGCATAGCCCTGGGTCAGATAGAACTGGCGGAGCTTCTGCTGGTCATAGGCCATCCGATCGGGATCGTAGCTGGTCGAGGAGCTGAACAGGCGGAAGGCACGCGACTGCTTGGTGACCATCTGCTGGCGCAGGAAGGCATCGGAGAACTTATCGTTGCCGATGATGTTGATCTGGCGGACCTTGGACTTCGGGCCCTCGGTGATCTCGTAAACAACATCGACCCGGTTCTGCGGCAAGGCGACGCTCTTGGGCTCCACCGTGGCGGCGAAGCGGCCCTGGCGTTTGTAGAGCTCGACGATGCGGGCGACGTCCGCGCGGACCTTGGAGCGAGTGAAGATCTGACGCGGGGAGAGCTTGATCTCGGGCGTGATCTTCTCGTCCTTGAGGCGCTTGTTGCCTTCGAGGATGATCCGGTTGACGATCGGGTTTTCCTGCACGTCGATGGTGACGTTGCCGCCATCGTTGCGGACGGTCGCATTGGCGATCAGTTCCGAGGCGTAGAGGTCCTTCAGCGCCTGGTCGGCCGCGGCCTCGGTATAGGTTCCGCCGACCCGCAGCTGGACATAGCTGAGGATCGTCTCGGGCTCGAGCCGCTGGGCGCCGGTGACCACGATCGTGCGGATCGCTTCACCGGCCTGATCCGGCTTTGCTGCCGCGAACGGGCCGGCGGGCGGCAGAGTTTCGGGAGGGGCGATGGGGCCTTCCTGCGCGAAGGCGGCCGTCGGCGCATTGAGCGCGAT
This sequence comes from Candidatus Andeanibacterium colombiense, assembly GCA_029202985.1. GTDB lineage: Bacteria > Pseudomonadota > Alphaproteobacteria > Sphingomonadales > Sphingomonadaceae > Andeanibacterium > Andeanibacterium colombiense. The sequence goes on from CP119316.1 coordinate 3,342,616, forward strand.
CAGCAGTGCAAGGGCGAACGGAGTCTGCAGTTTGAAACGTGTCATGGGCCACCTCTTGGCGAGGGTGCCTAAGGCCCGCTTTTGCCCGCCCGTTGTCCGCGGATTTTCCGCCGGCCACATTCGGGAAATCTCGCCGGGATTGCGACCACGAGGGGCCCGGCCGGAAAGCAGGCAAACGCCCGCTTTCCCGTTAGCGCGGGAAGCGCATTGATTACGCATGGATATTGCACCGTTTATTTGTCTGCCGTTTGTCGCGGCGTGACGCAGTTGTTTCAGGTGTGACATGCCGGCGAAAAGCGCCGGCGCGCTGAACTCAGCGGAGCGTGACCTTGGGAACGAACATATAGCCTTCGTTCCGGATCGTGCGGATCAACTCGTCATTGCCGATACCGAGCTTGCGGCGCAGGCGGCTGATCTGGGTGTCGATCGCGCGGTCATAGGCATCGCTGTGCGCGCCGCGCGCATATTCCAGCAGCTGATCGCGGGTCAGCACGCGCTGGGGGCGCTCGACGAAAGTCCGCAGCAGCGAGAATTCCCCCTCCGATAGCGAAGTGACGTTGCCCTGCGCGTCGCGCAGCACCCGGCGTTCGACATCCAGCGTCCAGCCGGCGAAGCGGTAGCAGGTCGATGACGGCTGCTCGATCTGGATCGCCTTGCCCGCTCGGCGCCGCACCGCGCGGATGCGGGCGAGCAATTCACGCGGCGAGGCGGGCTTGGCGAGATAATCGTCGGCCCCGGCCTCCAGCCCGACGATCCGATCGATCTCGGTGCCCAGTTCCGAAACGATGATCACGCAGACATTGGCCTGGATCGACAAGGCGCGGGCGATTGCGAAGCCGTCCTCGCCCGGTATCTTGACGTCGAGGATCACGATGTCGGCCCCATGCTGTGCCAGCAACTCGCGGGCGCCGCCGGCGCTGTCGGCCTCGAACACCAGGAAGCCGTGGTCGGCCAGGAAGCGGCCCGTGGCACTCCTGAAAACCCGGTCGGCGTCGAGCACGAGGATGCGCGTACGGCCGTCGGGTCGGCTCGCGGCCGTCTCGACCTCATGCAGTTCACTGTTCAACTGGGCGGCGGAGAAATCTTGGGAGACTGTCTGAAGCATGGCTCTCTCTTGACTGTACGGCCGCTTCGGAAGCCCGAAACGGCATTGCGGCGCCCCAACTTTTCATTTCCTCCCCGTCCAACGGCGGACGCGCGGTTTCCCTTCGAAATGAGCCGAAATATTGCGCAAAATGTCTGTCGGTCCGCAGCCCGCGCATGAAACAGGCTGCGCCTACCAGGGTGCCGCCGGTGCCAGCTGTTTCTGAAGCGGCTTGGGCCGAGTGCGATCAGCGGTGGAACGGACCACCCGGAGGCCCGCCCGGCCGGCCGCCACGTGGCGCGGACGAAGAAGGCGGCGAACTCCCCTCCGGCATCGGCAAGCCTCCGCTTCCCGAGATACCGAAGCCCGCGGGCGGACCATAGGTCGACTGCGGTGGACCCAGCGGCCCGACGCTCGATCCCGGATCGACCGGGCCGTTCTGCGCGAGCCCGGCCGGTTTTTCGTGCTCGCCGACGGCGGTGGGCGCTTCCACAGCCAATTGGGCTGCCGGCGGTGCGGGCAGCGGCGTGCTCGCCGCGGGACTGGGCTCGGTCGCCTGTCCGGGCTGGTCCGCAGCGGGCAGGCCCGGCGCATGAGGCCGGCGCGGGCCGGGCGCGGTGGCGGGAGAGCCCGCCGGCGCAAGGGCTCCGGGTGCCGTCGCCAAACGCGGCGCGCCGGCAAGCGCGGGTGCCGGACGGTCGGTTGCGGCAACCTGTACGCCGATCGGTTCGTCGTCCGTACCGCCGCGTGTCAGCAGCGCAACGGCGGTTCCGGTGATGAGCACGACCGCGGCGAAGCCGGCTGCGCGCAGCCGCTGGCGAGACTGCTGCCGTCCGGCAGCCACAGAGCGTTCGGTCGGGCGCGGCGCGGCCGCCTGCTGCGGCAGGCGGGTGACGTCGCCGACGATCCGGGCGGCGAGATTCGCCGGCACTTGCGGCGTACTCGCGAGGGCCAGCAGCCGGTCGAGTTCGGGATCCTGCGGCAATATGCGGGTGGGGAAGGGCACGGTCACGGCAGCACCTCCAGATCCGCGAGATGGAAGCCGTTCGTCTCCAGCAGCTTGCGCAGATGCTGCCGCGCGCGAACCAACAAGGATTCGAATGCTTTCAGATTCATCTCCATCGCCTCGCTCGCCGTCGCATTCGGAAAGCCTTCGTAATAGCTCAAAACGAGTGCGGCGCGATAGTGTGCCGGAAGTGCTTCCAAAGCGCTCTCGATCGCAAGGCGCGCTTGCCGCCCCTCGATGGTCCGGTCCTGGAGCGGGGCGAGGTCTTCGATGTCGGGAAAAGCGTCGGTCACCAGCGGCGCCGGCTTGCGCAGGCGGTCGAGGCACAAATTCATCGCAACGCGGTGCAGCCAGCCGACCAGGCCGCAGCCTTTCGGCGCCCAGCCGGGGGCCGAAGTCCACAATTTGGCGAAGCATTCCTGTACCACGTCTTCGGCCTCGAGCCGGTCGCCGAGCATCCGGCAGGCGACACGGTAGAGGGCGGAGGTATGGCGTTCGACCAGCAGCGCGAAGGCCTCGACATTCCCGGCCCCGGCTTGGGCGACCAGATAGGTATCGGACAGCTCAAGCCGGCCCGCGGTCAGATCGTCGTTCTGTGCGACGCGAGCGCGGCCGAAGGATTCTTCGTTCCGCGAGGCATTGAGGAACAGTTTCACAGTGAGCGACCCGTCTTTTTGCTGCGATCCCGGTGTCTCACCAAGCGTTTCGTCGCTGAACGCCCGATGTATCGCACATTTTTTTGTGCCGGCGGGGCAGGCGGCGAAGGTTTGCCGCACGTAGCCCGTTACTCCCTATGACCGGCGGGCCTGAACTCCCCAAAGACGATCAGCACTTGGGTTCGCCGGTCACTCGCAGCTGGGGGCTGATCCTCCCGAAATCGCAGAATTTTCGCTCCCGTCCGGCAGAAGGCGGGGCAAGAACGCAGGTGTACGCCCATGTTTCAGACTTTCCGGACCCGCGCCCTCGTCTCGACGGTACTCACCGCCACGATGGCGACCGCCGCGCTGGCCGACACCACGATCAGCGCCGACCGGACGATTCCGGTCAGCACCTCCACCGCGGGCAATGTCACGATCACCGATGACACGGTGCTCAAGGTCACCGGCAGCACGCCGATCACGATCGATTCCAGCAACACGGTGACAATCGACGATGAAGACGGCGTGGTCCAAGCGGACGATGCCGACGGGCGCGCGGGCATACTGGTTCATGACGGCACGGACTTCGGGATCGTCAACGACGGGTCGATCCTCGTCACAGAAGATTTCGTACCCGAGGACAGCGATAGCAACTCGATTCCGGATGATGCGATTGCCGAGGCGAGCGGGCGTTACGGGATTCACGTGCTGTCCGGATCGCCGACCACCGGCTCGATCGACAATGAGGGGACGATTACGGTCGAGGGCCTGAATTCCTATGGCATCGCGATTGATTCCCAGTTCACCGGCGATCTCGTGAACGGCGACGAAGCCGCGATCACCGTCACCGGCGATTACAGCAAGGCGATCTCGGTTCAGCAGGCGTTCGACGGTGACATCACGCTCGAAGGAACGATCACCGCGGTCGGCAAGGGGACGCAGGTGCTCGATGTCGCTGGCGACGTTTCGGGCACGATCACCATCCAGGGCTCGCTGACCAAGGCTGTCAGCTTCGTCAATGACGATGGCACGACCATGACCCTGTCACGCGCCGCATTGCGCGAAGTGGACCCGGCGGTGACGATCGCGGGCAATGTTGATGGCGGCATTTTGATCGCCAACCGCCCTTACGACCTCGATTCCAGCAGCACCGATGAGGACAACGATGGGGTCGCCGATGCCGACGAAGCCGCCGGCGCGATCCTGTCCTATGGCGAGAGCCCGGCGCTGGTGATCGGCGGCGCGACCGATACCACGATCGGGGCGGCGACCGGCCGTGACGGCGATTTCTCGCTGGTGGTCGACGGCAGTGTGCAGGCGAGCGGTTATTACAGCGGGTTCGAAGCGACCGCCGTGGTGATCGGCGGGCAGGGCGGCGACGTCACCCTGACCAAGGGAATCGGGGTATCGGGCACGATCCAGGCGACCACCAACGATTACATCGCCACCGCGCTGCTGATCAATGCCGGCAGCACGGTCGAGAACCTCTATGTCAGCGGGATGATCCGGGCGAACGTCTCTTCGACCGGCGAGGCGAATGTCACCGCGGTCAAGGATCTGTCGGGCACGCTCAAGACGATCGACAACACCGGCTATATCTATGCCAACGGCGCGGCCGAGGACACGACCGTCGCGCTCGATCTTTCGCATAACACCAGCGGCGTGACGATCACGCAATATCTCAACGACATCGACGCGGCAGCCAAGGCCGATGAAGAAGAGGACGCTGATTACGATCCGGACAATCCGACGATCTACGCCCAAATCACCGGCGACATCCTGCTCGGCACCGGCAACGATGTGTTCGACATCTCGACCGGATCGGTCAACGGCGACACCTATTTCAACAACGGCAACGACAGTCTCTCGCTGTCGGATGACGCGGTCTATGTCGGCGATGTCCATTCGGGCGCGGGCGATTTCACCATGTCGATGTCGGGCACCTCGAAGTTCACCGGCACGCTCGACGTTGCGGGCGAAGCGGCGCAACTGACCATTGCCGACAGCGCGAAGTTCAGCGGCGGGATCGCGAACGGGGCCAATCTCTCGGTCGCGGTGACCGGCGGCATCATGGAGGCGGCCGATGGCGAGACGCTGAGTTTCGATACGCTGAATGTCGGTGCCGATGGCGCGATTGCGGTGGTGCTCAACGGGGATGACAAGACCAGCTCGTCGTTCAACGTCAACACCGCGACCTTCGCTGAAGGTTCGAAGGTCTATGTCGGGGTGACCTCGCTCGCGGATGTCGACGGCACTTACACAATCCTCACCGCCAATTCGCTCACCGGCGAACCGACGCTAGATCTCTCGTCCGAGGTCGCGCTGCCGCTGCTCTACACCGGCACGCTCGACGTTGAAGACGACACGATCACGCTCGATATCCACCGCCGCACGGCGGAAGAGCTGGGCCTGACACGCCCGCAAGGCCAGGCTTTCGAGGCGACCATCGCCGCGGCGATCCAGAACAGCTATCTCCAATCGAGCTTGCTCGAAGCCGAGGATATCGACACCTTGGCGACCCAGCTCAACGGCCTGCTGCCCGACTATTCGGGCGGGGTGTTCGATTTCGTCACCCGCTCCTCGCGTCTCGCGGCGGCGCATCTGCTCGATACCGGCACCACCTACAACGTCAGCCCGGTCGGTGCGTGGCTCCAGCCGGTCTATTTCACCGGCAGCAAGGATGCCGGGGAGACGGCTGGGTTCAAGAACAAGGGCTGGGGCATCACCGGCGGATTCGAGCGCGGCACCGGCATCGGCTATTTCGGCCTGTCGCTGGCCTATACGCAGGGCTCGACCGACAATGGCGATCTCCAGTCGATCGACGAGCATTTCCTCGAACTGGCCGGTTCTTGGCGGGTCAAGAAAGGGGCCTTGACTGCCTTTGCGCGGGTTTCCGGCGCGAAGGCGAGCATGTCGTCGACCCGCACGTTCACCGGCACGGTCAGCGACACCGATTTCACCTATTCCTCCACCGGCGACTGGTCGGGCTGGCTGCTCTCGGGGATGGCGGGGGCCAGCTACGATTTCAAGCTGGGCGACCGCTTCTCGCTGCGGCCCAAGGCGGTGGTCGATTATTTCCGCCTCAAGGAAAACGGCTACGACGAGAGCGGCAGCGACGCGATCGACCTCAGCGTGGCCGATCGCACCAGCAGTTCGGTCGCCGCGACCACCACGATGACTCTGGCCTATCGCCTGGGCAGTGCGGAGCGTGACGAGACACCGTTCACTCTGGAGATGGAAGGTGGCTATCGTTCGGTCCTGCAGAGCCGACTTGGCGCCACGACCGCCTATTTCCTCGAAGGCGACGACGAGGACGGCACTGCTTTCACCCTCACGCCCGATGCGCTGAAGGGTGGCTGGACCAGCCAGGTGCGGCTGCTCGCGGGCGGGTATGACTTTACCTGGCAACTTGCCGCGGGCGTGGAGCAGACCCAGGGCGGACTCGACAAATCCGTGCGCGCGGGGATGAGCATCGCGTTCTAGCTCTGGCGTCTTGCGCCGGGGTGGACGCGCCCGGCTTAGCCTGCCCGGTATTCCAACTCCGCCCGATCGAGGATGCGGACCGCGCGGCGTGCGGGCAGGTCGATCACCCCTTCGCGCTTGAGCCGGGTCAATTGGCGGCTGACCGTCTCGATCGTCAGGCCGAGGATGTCGGCAATCTGGCTGCGCGAGAACGGCAGTTCGAATTCGTCGAGCGGCGCCGGCGTTTCGCAGCCTGCGCCGAGCCGTGCCGACATGTCGAGCAGGAAGGTCGCCAAGCGCTCGTCGGCGCTCTTGCGGCCCAGCAGCACCATCCAGTTCCGCGTGCGGTCGAGCTCGGCCAGCGTTTGCCGCAGCAGCTTGTGCTCGAGTTCCGGATGCTTGCGGGCGAAGCCATCGAAATCCCCGCGCGGAAACAGGCACACACGCGCATCGGTCAGCGCGGTGACCGAATGGCTGGCGGTGCCGCCGAAGGGGCGGCCGATGAAATCCGCGGGATAGGCGACCCCGACGATCTGCTCGCGCCCGTCTTCCATCGTGGTCGAAAGCTTCAGCACACCTTCGATCACATTGGCGACCAGCGTGGCGTCCTCCCCTTCCCAGATCAGCGCCTCGCCCGCTGTAAGCGTCCGGCGGCGGCCGATCATGCTCAGCGCGGCGATCTCGTCGCTGTCGAGCGCCGAACAGATCGCGCGGTTGCGGACGGAGCAGGTATCGCAGTTGGTCATTGAGGTTCCCTGGGGGGCTAAATTGATCGAGGACAAAAAATAGCCCACCACGCTACCGGGTAACTACGCATATATCCTGAGGTCCCATTCGCGCGCGCGACCTGGAGATGGTTGGCCACCAGGGGCGCATCGAGCGCAGCGGCTGGGCGGAGTTTTTTTCAGCGTGACATGGACGCGCGACATTTCCTTACAAAGCACGACTTTCTAAACGGACGCCGCCTCTTAAGGATCGCGAATATGCGCTTCCCCCCGCCGCCCAATCGCAGTCTGATGCCCCTGTTGTTCGTCTCGGCGCTATGGATTCCCAGCGTCGCGGATGCGCAAGAGACCGTCGTCGAACCGGCGCCTAAAGCGGCCCCGGCGGCTCCAGCCGACGATACCGTCTACGCGGACGACATCGTGGTGACCGCGCAGGCACTGCCCGGCGCGGTGATCGGCGATATCCCGCCCGAGAACCAGATCGGCCCGGCGGAGATTTCGTCCTACGGTGTCGACACGATCAGCGACCTGCTTGCCCAGATTTCCGACCAGACCGCCAGCATCGCGGGCCGCGACGACACCTCCGGCCCGGTCGTGCTCGTCAACGGCAAGCGGGTATCGGGCGTCAACGAGATCGGCGACCTGCCGGTTGAATCGGTCCTGCGGGTCGATATCCTGCCCGAGGAAGTGGCGATCAAATACGGCTACGACGCGCAGCAGAAGGTGGTGAACATCATCCTCAGGCGCCGGTTCCAGTCACGGGTTGTGGATCTGGCGAGCGGCCTGTCCGAACATGGCGACGGCGAGCAGGGCACCGGTGGCTTCACTTATACCAAGATCCACGACAACAACCGGCTCAACGTGACCGGAAAGGTCAGCGCGAAGGGCGCGATCCTCGAGAGCGACCGCGACATCGCGCCCGATCCCGACAACGGCATCGCCAGCGCCGGTGGGATCGATAGCGAAGCGCCCTATCGTACGCTTCAGTCATCCACCCGCAACTATGCGCTCGGCGTCACCTACGCCAGGCCGCTCGGTGACAAGGCGAATGCTTCGTTCAACGTGAAAGGCAATTACAGCACCAGCAAGGGGCTCGACGGGCTGGCGACCGGTACGCTGGCGATCCCGGCGGATAGCCCCTTCTCCGATGGCGACGACACGACGCTGACGCGTTATCTTTCGGCCGACGCGCTGCGCCAGTCGAGCGACAATGGCAGCCTTTCGGCTGGCGGTTCGGTGAACGTGGACCTGTCGCAGCGCTGGAAGCTGTCGATCGTCGGCAATTACCAGCACAGCGAAAGCACTTCGCATTCGGATACGGGCTACGATCTTGGCGCGGTGCAATCCGCCATCGATGCCGGCGCTCCCACGCTCGATCCCTATGGCGTGTTGCCGGCAGGGCAGCTCGGCGGATTGCTGACCAGCTTGGCCAGGTCGAACAACGACAGCGGCAGCGCCAGCATCCTGGCGATGGGCAAATTGTTCAAGCTGCCGGCGGGCGACATCTCGACCAGCATCAAGCTCGGCGGCGATTTCACCGCTCAGAACTCCACGGCGATCCGCGACGGGATTACCACCACAGGCGATGCCAGCCGCACCGACGGCAGCGCGCGGGTGAGCCTGGACCTGCCGCTGACCAGCCGCAGCAAGCGCGTGGTCGGCGCCCTCGGAACGCTTAGCCTTAATTTCAACGGCGGGGTTACGCAGGTCTCGGACTTCGGCGCGCTCGGGACTTTCGGCTATGGCCTCAACTGGACCCCGATCACCGGCGTGACGCTGATCGCGGCGGTCAATGAAGATCGCAGCGCGCCGGGTGTTAGCCAGCTCAGCGATCCGCTGGTCAGCCGGGCGAACCAACGGGTCTATGACTATGTGACCGGGCAGAGCGTGCTGGTGACGACGCTGACCGGCGGCAATCCGAACCTCAAGGGCGACGATCGCCACGCGTTCAAGCTCGGTCTCGACGCGGCGATCCTGTCGCAGCCGAAACTCAATTTCAGCGCCAGCTATGTCGATTCGCGCAACCGCGATGTGATCCGCTCGCTTGGCGGCGTGACCGAAGCGGTCGAGGATGCGTTCCCGGACCGGTTCACGCGCGATGACGACGGCACTCTGACCCAGATCGATTCCCGCCCGGTGAACATTTACGAGCAGCGCAGCGAGCAGATCCGTTGGGGCTTCAACCTTTCAGCCCAACTCCGCAAACCCGTGCGGCCCGCGCCGCCGCCGGGCGGATGGGGCGGAGCACGGCGCGACGGGCAGGGCGGCGAAGGCCGGCGGGCCGGCGAGGGCCGCGACGGGCGCTCCGAAGGGGCGGAGGTAGCGCCCGCGCCCGAGGGCGAAGCGGCCCCGCCGCCGCCCGCCGCCGGCAACGAGATTGTCGTCAACGGTGAACGCCAGGAAGCGCCCGAGCGCTTCGGCGGGCCGCCGGGCGGATTTCCCCCGGATGGTTTCGGCGATGGTCCTCCACCCGGCGAATTCCGCGAAGGCGGCCGCGGCGGCGAGGGTGGTTTCGGTGGCCCCGGCGGTTCCGGCGGCCCTGGTGGAAGAGGCCGCGGTGGGCGCGGGATGGGGGGCAGCGACAACGGCATGCGGCTGAACTTCTCGCTCTACCATACCTGGATCCTGCGTCAGACGGTGCAGTTGACGGCGGACAGCACCCCGATCGATCTGCTCCACGGTGGCACGCTCGGCGGGGGCGCGACGCCGCAGCACAAGATCACCGCCGATCTGGGCATCACCGACAACGGCGTCGGCGTGCAATTGCAGGGTGACTGGCAGAGCGCGACCGATGTCACCGGCTCATCGCTGGCCTCTGGCGATCTCCACTTCGATTCGCTCGCGACGCTGGACCTGCGGCTGTTCATAAACTTGCAGAACCGCTTCCGCCGCAAGGCGTGGGCGCGCGGCACGCGGGTGAGCCTGTCGGTCGACAATCTCGTGGGCGGCTACCAGCATGTCACGGATGCGAACGGGCTCACGCCCTATGCCTATCAACGCGACCTCGCCAATCCGATGGGGCGGACGCTGATGCTGACGGTGCGCAGGATCTTCTGATCCGGCGCGGTCAACCGGGGTGCGTCGGGGTCTCGCCCAGCCACTCCTGGCCGACCAGCAGCAGCGCCGCCATCACCCCCGGGCCGATGAACAGCCCGACCAGCCCCAGCGCAGCGAGGCCGCCGAAGGCGCCGATCACCGCGAGGATCACCGGCAGTTCGACCGCGCTCCCGACCACTACCGGCTGGATCACATTATCACCGACCGTCATCACCACGACGGAAAAGGCGAACAGCAACGCCCCCGCCAGCGCGCTTCCGCTGCCGACCAGGATCAGGCTGGCCAGCCCGAAAGCGGCCCAGGCACCGAACGGGATCAGCGCGAGCAGGATCGTGAAGGTCGCGAACAGCAGCGCCTGGGGTACGCCCGCGACCGCATAGGCCACACCGATCACCGCGCCTTCGCCGAACGACACGACCAAAGTGCCGATCACGGTCGAGCGGACCGCGCCGACCAGACGGTCGACGAAGTCCTTGCCGAAGCCGCCGAACATCCTTCCCGCCAGCATGCGGCTCTTTTTCGCAATCTGTTGCCCGCGGGCGAGCAGTGAGGCGAGGATCACCAGCGTGATCAGGAACAGTCCGAGGTCCCGCGCCACCTCGCTCGCGATCGACCGCGTCCATCCGAGCGCAGAGCCAGCGCTGATCGTACCGAGCAGCGCGTTCGCGCCTTGCGGAGTGCCGATATGCTCCTGCCACCAAGCGGCGAGGCGCGGGCCGACGAGCGGCAGGCCATGCACCCAGCCTGGCGCCGGGGCACCGAACTGCTGCGCATGCTGCATCCAGAGCAGGGCGGTCTGGCTCTGTTGGGCGAGCGACACGGCGGCGATGGACAGCGGCAGGATCACCAGCAGCGCGGTCGCGAGTGTGAACCCGAGCGCGAGCGGAAGCGTGCGCCCCGGAAAGCGGCGGGTGGCCCGTTCGAACAGCGGCCATTCGACGATTGCGAGGATCGCGGCCCAGGCGATCGGGGTCAGGAAGGGCAGCGCAATCCAGGCCGCCAGCAACACGATGGCGCCGGTCAGGTAGAGTTGCCGTGTGCGTGTGTTCCGGCCGGCCGGTGCCCCTGGTTTCGTCGTCACGTTCGATTAATCGTCCAAATCGCGCCTCTTGCCTACTCGAAACCCGCGAGGCATCAAAAAGGGGCCGCGTGATCAGCGCGCCGTTAGAGCGGGGTGGGGGCAGTCGGCCAATCGGCCCGCTATTGGGTCCGCAGCCCGTGCGAGAGTTTCTGCAGGATCGCACCCAGGCTTTCCCGTTCCATCTCGTCGAGCGTTCCGAAGGTCTGGTCGATAAGCTGTCGCCGCAACGGCTCCGTCCGCGCCGTTGCCTCCAGCCCCTTTTCGGTGATGTGGATCAGCTTTGCGCGCCGGTCCGAAGGGTCGGACACGCGTTCCACAAGCCCGTCGCGCTCCAGCCCGTCGATCGCCTCGGTTACGGTGCGCGGAGACTGGTTGAAGAAATCGGCGATGTCGGTGCCGCGCAACGGACCCTTTTTCCGCAGGCAGAGCAGCAATTTGGTGCGCGCGAGCGAGGCGCCCTGTTCCGCCATCAGCCGGTCGGCCGTGCGCATGAGCTGCAAGTATAGTTCCGCGTAGGCGGTTACGAGGGATTCGGAGTCAATCATCTTGAGGACCCTCAATATATGGTATTGTAATATACTGCAAGTGCGAGCATCTGCGTGGTTCGAGGCTCCCGCTGTGAGTCGTGTAAAGGATTGAGAATCGTGACAGACGTCGCCGCCGAGCAGGTCGATCAGGAGGAAGCTGCGGAGGTCGCCGCACCGCGCGTATCGCCGCTGCGCCGCAAGGGCGTGCAGCGGACCCTCGCCGGGGTGGGGATCGTCGTGGCGGTGCTGCTGGCGGTGTGGTTCGTCAAATACTGGACCGTGGGCCGCTTCGTGGAAAGCACCGATGACGCATACGTTCAGTCCGATGCTGTGGTCGTCTCGCCCAAGATCGCCGGCTATGTCGACAAGGTGCTGGTTGCCGACAACCAAGCGGTGAAAGCCGGGGACGCGCTGTTCCAGATCGATCCGCGCGATTATCGCTCGCAGGTCGCCCAGGCGCAGGCGCAGATCGACGTGGCCGCCGCGAGCGCGGCCGGTTTGCGCGCGCAGATCGCCGAGCAGCAGGCGACGGTCGTCGGTGCACGGGCCCAGGTGGTTTCCGCCAAGAGCGATCTCGAACTCGCGCGCACGATCGAGGAACGCTACCGCGCGCTTTCCGCAACCGGCGCGGAATCGCGCGAGACTTATGGCGACAAGCGCCGCCAGCTCGCCAATGCGCAGGCCCAGCTGGCGCTGCGCCAGTCCGAACTGACCAGCGCCGAGCGGCGGATTGAAACGCTCCGGGCACAGATCGGCCAGGCCGGTGCGCAAGCGGAAGGCGCGAAGGCCCAGCGCGCCTCCGCCAACGTCGATCTGTCCTCAGCGCTCGTTCGCGCGAGCATCGACGGGCGGATCGGCAACAAGACGGTCCAGCTCGGCCAGTTCGTCCAGCCGGGCACTCGCGCAATGTCGATCGTGCCGGTCGACAAGCTCTATATTACGGCCAATTTCAAGGAGACGCAGGTCGGCTCGATGCGGGTCGGCCAGCCGGTGAAGATCGAGATCGATGCGCTTGGCGGAGTCGAATTGCACGGCAAGGTCGAAAGCTTTTCGCCCGGCACCGGCGCGCAATTCTCGTTGTTGCCGCCCGAGAATGCGACGGGCAATTTCACCAAGATCGTCCAGCGCATTCCGGTGAAGATCTCGGTCCAGGCCGGGCCGGAGACCAAGGCGCTGCTGGTGCCGGGCATGTCGGTTTCGGTTTCGGTCGATACGCGTTCGGCCAAGGCCTCGCTGCAGCGGATCGAGGCCGAACAGAACAAGCTCGACCGGGCAGCCAAGTAATGGCCGCCGCCGCCGTCCCCGCACCCGCAGTCCGCCCGCCCAACGCCGATATCGGCGCATGGCTGGCGGTTGCAGCGGGCACGCTCGGCGCGATGATGGCGACGCTCGACATTTCGATCGTCAATTCCGCACTGCCGACGATCCAGGGCGAAATCGGGGCGAGCGGCACCGAGGGCACCTGGATCGCGACCTCGTTTCTGGTTGCCGAGATCGTGATGGTGCCGCTGTGCAACTGGTTCGAGAAATTGCTCGGCCTGCGCCGTTTCCTGCTGATCGCGGCGATCATGTTCACGATCTTCTCAGTCGTCTGCGGCATGGCGGACAATCTCACCACGATGATCATCGGCCGTGCCGGGCAGGGCTTTGCGGGTGGCGGCATGATCCCGACCGCGATGACCATTATCGCGACCCGCCTGCCGCGCCATCAGCAGCCGATCGGTACCTCGCTGTTCGGCGTGACCGCGATCCTCGGGCCGGTGGTCGGTCCGCTGCTCGGCGGCTGGCTGACGGAGCAGTTCAGCTGGCACTATTCCTTCTTCATCAACATTCCGGTCTGCATCCTGCTGGTGGTGCTGCTGCTGGTCGGCCTGCCCGACCGCAAGGTGAACCCCAAGCTGCTGGCAGAGGCCGACTGGTTCGGCCTGTTCGGGCTCTCGATCGGGCTCGGCTGCATGACCGTGGTGCTCGAAGAGGGTAACCGCGAACAGTGGTTCGCTTCGTCCGAGATCGTCCAGCTTACGATCCTTTCGGTGATCGGCTTCGCGCTGATGATCTATGGGCAATTCAACGCGAAAGACCCGATCATCCGCCTGTCGCTGATGTTCGATCGGGTGTTCGGCAGCGTGGTGGTGATGGCGGTGATGCTGGGGATGGTGATCTACGGCACGTCCTTCGTGATCCCGCAATTCCTCGCCAGCATCGCCGATTACAATGCGCTGCAATCGGGCAAGGTGGTGATGATCTCGGGCATACCGTCGATGATCATGATGTTTGTCGCCCCCGCGTTGATGCGGTTCCTCGATATTCGCGTGGCGGTGTTCATCGGGCTGATGATCCTTGCGTTGAGCTGCTGGATCGACACTTCGCTCACCGCCGCCGCGGTCGGCTCGGACTTCACCGATTCCCAGCTGTTGCGCGGGGTCGGCACGATCCTCGCCTTTCTGTTCCTCAACCAGGCGGCGATCTCGTCGGTCCCGGTGCAATATGCGGGCGATGCCTCGGGCCTGTTCAACGCCGCGCGCAACATCGGCGGTTCGCTCGCGCTGGCGAGTATCGCGACTGTGCAGGACCAGCGCATGTGGCTCCATTCGCGCCGGATCGAGGATACCCTCCAGGCCAACAGCGTGGCCGTCCAGGATCATGTCTCGGCGATGTCGCAGGCCGTCGGCGGGACCGATGCGGCTTTGCGCGCGATTTCCGGCACGATCACCCGCGAGGCGCTGGTGATGACCTATAACGACATGTTCTGGCTGCTCGCGGTCGGCATTCTGATCGTGTCCCCGCTGGTGCTGCTGCTGCGTCCGCTGCCCAAGGACATTTCCGCCGCTCCGGCGCACTGAGACCTATTGAGACATTCGATGCGAACTATCGGTAAAAGCCTTGTCCTTCCCGCGCTGCTGTCGCTCGGCGCCTGCACCGTCGGGCTCGACTATGCCGGCCCTCCGGCGGTCGGCTCGGCCGCCCCCCCGGGCAATTTCGTGCGCGCGGATGCGACGACCACCACGGGTGAGCCCGGCCTCGCGGAGTGGTGGACCGTGCTGGGCGACAACACGCTCGACGAGCTCGAACGACGCGCGATCGCGGGCAGCCCCGATCTCGCGGTAGCCCGAGCGCGGCTTGACCAGGCACGGGCCGCGCTCAGGGTGGAGCGGACCAAGTCCACTCCGCAGGTCAGCGCGATGGGCGTCGCCGCCGATATCCGCATCCCCGACCTCGACACCGGCACGAGCAGTTCGGACCCGGGAGCGGAAACCGACAGCGGTGCGACCAACACCACCTTCTACAATCTCGGCCTCAATGCGATCTGGGAGATCGACCTGTTCGGCGGCCAGCGGCGCAGCAACGAGGCTTCCCGCGCCGAGGCCGAAGGGGCCGAGGCCAATGTCGCCGATGCGCAGGTCAGCCTGACCGCGGCGGTCGCGCAGGCCTATCTCGGTTATCGCGACCGGCAGGCGCGGATCGTTCTGGCGCAGGGCGCGATCGAGCGGCGCGCGGCGCTGCTCGATCTCCAGAGCCAGCGGCAGGATCGGGGCGCCGGCACGCTGAGCGACGTGGAACAGGCCCGGGCGGATCTCGAGCAAGCGAACCAAGCGCTCGCGCCGCTGAAGGCCGAGGCCGACGGTTTCGCCAATGCGCTGGCGATCCTGATGGGCGAAGCGCCGGGCGCGGCCGACACACTCCTGACGGCGCCGGCCGACATGCCGTTGCCACCCGCCAGCGTCGCGGTTGGTGATCCCGCGGCACTGCTGCGCAACCGGCCCGACATCCGCGCGGCCGAACGCCGACTGGCTGCGGAGACCGCGCGGATCGGCGTTGCCGAAGCCGCGCGCTTGCCGCGCCTCAGCTTCCTGGGAATCCTCGGGGTGGGCGGCACCAGCCCGTCCGACTTGACCCATCTCGACGATTTCACCGCGATCGGCGCGCCGATGCTGCAATGGAACATCCTCGATTTCGGCAAGGGCAAGGCTACCATCGACCAGGCCCAGGCCAGGCGCGACGAGGCCACCGCCAATTATCGCGGAACGGTGCTGGGCGCCTTGCGCGACGTCGAGAATGCGCTGGCCGATTTCCGCTCCGCGCGCGAAAACGCCGCGAGCCAGGCGCGCGCCGAGCAGAGCACCGCCAGGCTCGAGGAACTCGCCCGCCAGCGCTTCGATCGCGGGACCACCCCGAAGACCACCCTGCTCGAAGCCGAGCTGGCCCACGCCGCCGCGCAGGATGCGCTGGCCCAGGCCCGGGCGAATCTGCTCGGCCGCTTCGTCGCGCTTGAAAAGGCGCTCGGGCTCGGCTGGACGAACGCCGCGCCCGCGAACTGACGGAACGGGCTGGCAAATCCGCGCGCCGTTCCAATATTGGCCTCACGCCGGTGTTGGAATGATCAGCGAGACGCGTTACCGGCACGCATATCCTAGCTTGAGCCACGATCGCCGGAGAGATGAATATGGAACAGTTGCAGAAGACCCTGGCCGGAATCGGCGCGCGCGGTGCCGAACAGATCTTCATCGACGGCGAATGGCGCAAGAGCAGCGGGAGCGAGCAGCTTTCGGTGGTCGCGCCGCATAATGAGGAAGTCCTCCTCACCTACATCGAGCCGACCGTCGCCGATGTCGACGCGGCCGTAGCCGCCGCCCGCACCGCTTTCGACAAGGGCCCCTGGCCGCGCATGGCGCCGGCGGAGCGCGGGATCTATCTGCGCAAGGTCGCCGACCTGCTGACCGCCCGCATGCCCGAACTCGCCGAAGCCTGGACCGGACAGGTCGGCGCGGTGATCGGCTTCACCAGCAAGGCGAGTTATCAGTGCCCCGGCCTGTTCAGCTTCTATGCCGACCAGTGCGACACCTATCCCTTCATCGACGAGCGCACCCGTTCCTCCGGCGGCAAGGTCCGCGTGGTTTCGGAACCGGTCGGCGTCACCGCCTGCATCACCCCGTGGAACGCGCCGCTGGTGCTGCTGATCTACAAGGTCGCCGCCGGGCTCGCCGCGGGCTGCACGATCGTCGCCAAGCCGTCGCCCGAAACCCCGATCGATGCGCATATCCTGGCCGAATGCATCAAGGAAGCCGGCCTGCCCAAGGGTGTGTTCAACATGCTCCCGGCGGGCCGCGAGGTCGGCGATCATCTGATCCGCCACCCGGGGATCGACAAGATCAGCTTCACCGGTTCGACCGGAGCCGGCAAGCATATCGCGGGCGTCGCGGCCGAGCGTCTCGCGCGGGTCAGCCTCGAACTCGGCGGCAAGAGTGCCGCGCTGATCCTCGAGGATGCGGACATGGCGAAGGTGCTGCCGAGCCTGGTGCCCTATTCGATGCCGATCACCGGGCAGGTCTGCTTCTCGCTCACCCGCGTGCTGGTGCCGTCGAGCCGCAAGGACGAGATGGTCGGGGCCTATGTCGATGCGGTTTCGAAGATCAAGGTTGGCGATCCGTTTCAGGCCGATAGCGGAATGGGCCCGCTCGCGATGCAGCGCCAGCTTGAGCGGGTGCAGGGCTACATCGAGAAGGGCAAGGCCGAAGGCGCCAGCCTCGCGCTCGGCGGCGGCCGTCCGGCCGATCTCAACCGCGGCTTCTTCATCGAGCCGACCGTCTTCACCGGGGTCGATCCGGACATGACGATCGCGCGCGAGGAGATCTTCGGGCCGGTGGTGTCGTTCATCGAATATGACGACGAGGCCGACATGATCGCCAAGGCGAACCATTCGGACTACGGCCTGCACGGCGCGATCTATACGCAGGATCCCGAGCGCGGCTTCGCGATCGCCCGCGAATACCGCACCGGCAGCATCACGGTGAACGGAATGATCGTCGATATCGAGATGCCGTTCGGCGGGTTCAAGCAATCCGGCCTCGGCCGCGAAGGCGGGATCGAAGGCCTCGAAACCTATCTCGAAACCAAGACGGTCTATTTCGCCTGAGGCGCAGGCCCTTCGCTGAAAGCGGAACCGAAAGAACAACACGGGCGGCGGAGATATTCCGCCGCCCGTTTCGTTTGTTTCCCGCCGACACGCCCCCGCCTGTCCCCCGAAACGTGCGGCCTTGCGCAGGGGGGCAGCCGGAGGTTTTGGCGCCCATAGATTTCATCACGTGGCGCGCGGCGACGGGCGCGGTATCGACACGGCGAAAGTCTGGGCCGCAGCGGGGTTTCCAGTGGTCTCCGAACGGTGCCCGTGCGGGAATCCGGCCGGCCCCGACGGCTGCCTGAAGCCGGCCCTTCGTTGGAGAATGTGGTGAACCTGTTGCATCAGATCGACGCACTCCACGCCTTCGCCGGCCTGTTCGTCGGCTTCCTGGTGGGCATGACCGGGGTTGGCGGAGGCGCGCTGATGACGCCGGTGCTGGTGCTGCTGTTCGGGGTCAGCCCGCAGACCGCGGTCGGTACCGATTTGCTCTATGCCGCGATCACCAAGATCACCGGTTCGGCGGTGCACGGCTGGCGCGATACGGTGGAATGGCCGATCGTGCGCCGGCTGGCCCTCGGCAGCGTACCCGCCGCGATCCTCACGATCGCGCTGCTGTCGATGATCGGGAAGCCTTCGCCCAATACCGAGCATGTGACATTGTTCGGGCTCGCCTGCCTGCTCGCGGTGACCTCGCTGACGGTGATCTTCCGCGGCTGGCTGACCAGGCTTACTGCGAACCTCGATCCGCTGCGCCCGCCGCTCAAGGCGACGATCGGGACGATCGCGTTGGGGGCGGTGATCGGCGTCGCGGTGTCGCTGACCTCGGTGGGGGCTGGGGCGATCGGGGTGACCGTGCTGCTGCTGCTCTATCCCCGGCTGCCGCTCGTCCGCATCGTCGGCTCCGACATCGCCCATGCGGTCCCGCTCGCGCTGGTTGCGGGCTTCGGCCACTGGCTGATCGGCGATGTCGACGGGGTGCTGCTGACCAATTTGCTGATCGGCTCGATCCCCGGCGTGATCGCCGGGAGCCTGCTCTCCACCCACGCGCCGGAAAAGATCCTTCGACCGTTGCTGGCGACCGTGCTGGCAGTCTCGTCCTGGCAGTTGTTCGAAAAGGTAGCCGCCACGCCCCACACCGCGGCGACACCGGCCCCTGCGCCGGTGCACAAGCCGAAGCAATAGAACCCACCGTCCGCGCGCTCAGGCGGGCGGCGGGGACTTTCCAAGATCAGTCGTGGTGGTCGCCGTCGTGGTGGTCGCCGTCGTGATGATGGCCGTGATCGTGGCGGCCGTGCCGATCGCTGTTATGCCCGGGGCGGCCATCGTAGCAGCCGGTAAGCAGGATACTGCAGGCCAGCATGGCAGCGGCGCCGGCGCGGAAGGCATTGGTTCTGATCTTCATGGCAATTGCTCCTTAGTCGGCCAACCGGCTAGGCAACCGATCGTTCCGGCGCGGGGCGTTCGGCCATGGAGATAAGCTTGCTCCGCGGGACATTGCCGGGCGATGAAGCGTACGGGTGCAGGGCTTTGCGTCAGATCGGCAGGGAATCGAGCGCTGCCCTGAAGTCGGCCACGGTATCGATCACGACGTGGGCACCTGCGGCGAGAAGTCTCTCGCGGGCCGCCGCGAGGCCGGCCTTCGGTCATTTTTGAGCAGGGCGGCGAAGTCCTCTTCGGACAGCCGACGATGTTACCGCTCCGGATCACGCCCACCGTCCATAGCCCGGCGGCGCGGCCTTCGGCGATGCCGATTTCGGTGTCGTCGATCTTCACGCTGGCATCCGCGGGCCAGACGCCGAGGTCGATCAGGTTCTTCCACACCATCAGCGGGGAAGGGCGGCCCTCAGGCTGCATGTCGATATCAACGTGCAGCCGAGTTCGCCGGCGCGGAGCTAGCTCCGGCGCGCGGGCTCAGCCGCGCGCGATATAGGCGCGCCAGCCGCCAAGCTCGGTGATGTCTTCGGCGCCGGTGGTTGCGCGCGGTTCGGACACGAAGCCCTTGACGCTGGTGCCGTCGCTCAGCGTCACCGTGCCGATCGCGAGCGGGGCCGGGACCTCGACCACGAAGCTGCCGAAGGCCGCGACGTCGAGTTCGTAAACCTCGACCGCAATCGCCGCGCCGTTGTCGCTATGGACCAGCGCCGGCTTGGGGGGGACGCTGTCGGCCATCGCATAAAGGCGATAGGTTGGGGCGGTCTCGAACGCACCGACGAACTTCGCATCGCGCGAGGTCAGCTGCCAGTGCAGCGGCATGTCCTTCAGGTGCGCGCCGACGACGGCCAGTTTCACGGTTTCCATTTTTCCCTCCAGATCGAGCGGTGGCGGCGACGGCAGCTTGGCCGCTGCGAGATAGGTTTCTGCCGTGGCGATCAGCGCGCGGTCGCTGTCGGCCGGGCCGATCAGCGTGATGCCGAAGCCGGTCCCGTTCGAACGGATGCCCGCGGGCACGGCAACGGCTGCCATGTCGAGCAGGTTCACGAAATTGGTATAGCGCCCGAGGTTGCTGTTGAGGGCGACCGGTTCCGCCAGCAACTCGGACACGCGATAGGTCGTGCCGGCGGTCGGGAAGGCGAGCAGGTCGAGCGAATCCCACAGCCCATCGGCATAGCGCTTGAGCTCGGCAAGGCGGTAGATCCCGTCCCACAGCTCGACCGCGCCGATGTCCTTGCCCGGTTCGACCACGCCGCGGACGGTCGGGTCGATCGCGTCCGGGTCGCTTTCCAGCAGCCCGGCGATCGCGGCGGTGCGTTCCGCCACCCAGGGGCCACCGTAAAGCAGCTGTGCGGCTTCGAGCAGCGAGTTGATGTTGATCTCGACGATCTGGGCCCGCTCAGACAGGAGTTCGAGCGCGCGGTCGTAAAAATATTCGGCCTGGGCGTCGCCGAACCACTGGCGCTGCCGGCGGCGCGGCACACCGATCCGCTGGGGCCACAGCGCACGGTCGGCCAGCGGCTTCGAGAACGGATCGACCGCATCGAAGCCCGCGACCACCTCATCGATCAGCCGTGCCTCGCCGAGCGTGTCGGTGAACACGGTGATGCAGTCGAGCGTGCGGCAGGCTGGGACGAGCCCGCTGGTGCTCCAGCGGCCCTTGGTCGGCTTGAAACCGATCAAATGATTGAAGGCGGCGGGTACGCGGCCCGAACCGGCGGTGTCGGTGCCGAGCGCGAAAGGCACCAGCCCGGCCGCGACCGCGACCGACGAGCCGGAACTTGAGCCGCCGCTGACATAGGCGAGGTTATAGGCGTTGCGCGGGATGCCATAGGGGCTGCGCGTGCCGACAAGGCCGGTGGCGAACTGGTCGAGATTGGTCTTGCCGACGCAGATCGCGCCGGCCGCTTCCAGCCGCGCGACCACTTCGGCCGAGGCGGCCGGCCGATAGGCGAAGGCCGGGCAGGCGGCGGTCGTCTCGAAGCCGGCGACGTCGATATTGTCCTTCACTGCGAAGGGTACGCCGGCCAGCGGGAGCTTCTCGCCCGCCGCGATCCGCGCATCGACCGCGTTCGCGGCGGCCAGCAGATCCTCGGGCGCGGCGCGGCTGATCCAGATTTGCGGCTGGACCGCGTCATAGGCCTCGATCCGGGCAAGCGTCTCCTGCATCACCGCCAGCGCGCCCGATGCCGCGGCGGCATCGACGATGGCGCCGATCCCGCGCCGGTCCAGCCTGCTCATACGTGGCGCCTCAGCGCCAGCATCGGCGAGCCCGGCTGGAGCGATTGGCGTTCCTGCATATAGAGCGCCTCGATCGTGCCGCCGGCCGGGCTTTCGAACGGGCATTCCATCTTCATCGCCTCGATCACCGCGATGACGTCGCCCGCCTCGACCGTATCGCCGGCGGCGACCATCAGTTTCCAGACGCTGCCGCCGAACGGCGCTTCGATCAAATCCGCGCCTTCCGGCACCTCGATCGCCACGGCTTCCGCAGTGCCAGCATCGCTATCCACGAGATCGGTTACGCGGTCGAACTCGCCGGAGCGCTGCCATTCGGCGCGCTCTTCGTCGAAGGCGGCTTTGCGCTGGGTTTCGAAAGCGGTGATCGATTCCGCATTCTCGGCCAGGAAGGCACGATAGTCGGCGAGGCGGAATTCGGATTCCTCGACCTCAATCGAGCGGCGGCCGTTGGGGAAATCGCGCCGCCAGTCGGTCAGTTCATCGGCGCTGACCGGGAAGAACCGGATCTGATCGAAGAACCGCAGCAGCCACGGCTTGCCGTCTATGAAGGCGTCGGTCTGGCGGTGGGTGTTCCAGATCTGGATCGTGCGACCGAACAGCTGGTAGCCGCCCGGGCCTTCCATGCCGTAGATGCACATATAGGCGCCGCCGATCCCGACCACATTGGGCGGGGTCCAGGTGCGGGCCGGGTTGTACTTGGTCGTGACCAGCCGATGCCGCGGATCGACCGGGGTCGCGACCGGGGCGCCGAGATAGACGTCGCCGAGCCCGAGCACGAGATAGCTCGCGTCGAAGATCAGATTCTCTACCGCATCGGCATCGCCGAGGCCGTTGACGCGGCGGATGAACTCGATGTTATCCGGGCACCACGGCGCGTCGTCGCGCACCGCGCCCATGTATTTTTCGATCGTCTCGATCGTCGCCGGGTCGCGCCAGCTCAGCGGCAAATGGACGATGCGCGAGGGGATCGAGAAATCCTCGAGCTCGCCCAGGGCTTCCTCGGCAAGCATCAGCGCGGCAAGGGCGCCGCGCTGGTCGAGCACGTCGCCGTCGAAATGGAGCTGGAGCGAACGGATCCCGGGGACGATGTCGATCACCCCGGGCAGGGCCAGTTCCTCGAGCTCGCACATCAGCGCGTGGACGCGGATGCGCAGCTCGATATCGAGCACGATCGGACCGTACTCGACCAGGATGTTGCGGTCGCCCTGCTGGCGATAGACGGTGCGCGGGCGCAGGCCATGCGCCGGCGTATCGGCCAGGATCGGCGAGAGCGAGGCAATGTCGCGCACCGGGTCCTCGGTGAACGACATATCGGCCGCCATCGCGCGGTCAGCCGCGGCGGCGTCTTCGGCGGTCACCGGCACGAAGCGCAGCCGGTCGTCCGGCGCGAGCTGGCCGATTTTCCAGCGGTCTGCCGCGATCACGGTGAAGGGGCACACGAACCCGCCGAGCGAAGGACCGTCGGGACCGAGGATGATCGGCATGTCGCCGGTGAAGTCGACCGCGCCGATCGCATAAGGATTGTCGTGGATGTTCGAGGGATGAAGTCCCGCCTCGCCGCCGTCGGTCCGTGCCCAGTGCGGCTTCGGGCCGACCAGGCGTACGCCGGTGCGGTTGCTGTTGTAATGGACCTGCCAGTCGGTCGAAGCGATCGTCGCGATGTCGTCGGGCGTGAAGAAGTCCGGCGCGCCGTGCGGGCCGTAAAGTACCCGCAGGCTCCAGGTCTGGCCGAGTTCGGGCACCGGCAAATCGGCGGCGGGGATGCCGACTTCGCGTGCGCCGAGATGCAGCGTGTCGCCCGCGAGCAAGCGCCGCGCGGCGTGGCCGCCGAACTGGCCGAGCTCGAAGGTACTGCGGCTGTCGAGATAGGGCGCGATGTCGAGCCCGCCTTCGAACAGGATGTAGCCGCGGATGCCGCCGCCGGTGGCCCGGCCGAGCGCAAGAGTCTGCCCCGCCAGCACCTCGATCGGGGCTCCGCGTTCGACTGGCACGTCATCCAGTCTGGCGCCGAAATCGGCGCCGGTGATGCAGATCCTCGCCGGCGCGTTGAAGAACAGGGTCGGCCCGCTGACGGTTACTTCGAGGCCTTCGGTGCCTTCGGGATTGCCGAGCAGGCGGTTGCCGGTGCGGAACGAACGGTCGTCCATCGGGCCCGAGGGTGGCACGCCGATCGCCCACAAGCCCTGGCGGCCCGGCCAGTCCTGCACCGTGGTCGCGGTGCCGCCGCTGACCACGCGGATGCTGCGCGGGTGATATTCGATCCCGTCGAGCAATTTGGTCGAGACCTCGCCGCTGCCGAAATCCGGGTTGCGGACCACATCGCGCAGCCAGCGCAGATTGGTCTCGATCCCGTCGACCCGGCTGGCATCGAGCGCCACCTGCATCGCCGCGATCGCTTCCGCGCGGGTCGGCGCATGGACGATCAGCTTTGCCAGCATCGGGTCGTACCACGCGCTGACCGTGCTGCCGGCCATGCACCAGGTTTCGGCGCGGATGTTGTCGGGGAACTTGACCGCGGTCAGCATGCCCGAAGTCGGGCGATAGTCGAGCGCGGGATCCTCCGCATACAGGCGCACCTGCACCGAATGGCCCTTCGGCGTCGGCTGTTCGTCGTCGAGAAAGGCGAAGTCGCCCGCCGCCCCGCGGATCATCCATTCGACCAGATCGATCCCCATCACCTCTTCGGTGACGCCGTGTTCGACCTGCAGCCGGGTGTTCATCTCGAGGAAGAAGAATTCCTGCCGTTCGGCATCGAAGAGGAATTCGACCGTGCCGGCGGAGCGGTAATTCGCCGCTTGGCCCAGCTGGATCGCGGCGGCGATGAGTTCGGCGCGTTTGGCGTCGGACAGCAAGGGGGCGGGCGCTTCCTCGACCACCTTCTGGTTGCGGCGCTGGAGCGAGCAGTCCCGTTCGCCCAAGGCCATCACGCGGCCTTCGCCGTCGCCGAAGATCTGCACCTCGATATGCCGCGCGCGGCCGATGTAGCGTTCGAGGAACACCCCGGCATCGCCGAAATTGCCTTCGCCGAGGCGGGCGACGGCGGCAAACCCCTGGCGGACGGCGGCCTGGTCGTCGCAAATGCGCATGCCAATGCCGCCGCCCCCGGCCGTGGCCTTGAGGATCACGGGATAGCCGATCCCGTCTGCCGCCTGGGCGGCTTCGTCCTCGTCGGTCAACAGGCCGGTTCCGGGTGCCAGCGGAACGCCATGCTCGTCCGCCAGCGCCCGAGCGCTATGTTTCAAACCAAAAGTCTTGATGTTCTCAGGCGTCGGGCCGACGAACACGATCCCGGCCGCGGCGCACGCCTCGGCGAATTCGGTGTTCTCGGCCAGGAAGCCGTAGCCGGGATGGATCGCGCCCGCGCCGGTATCTTTCGCCGCCTGCAGGATCGCCGGGATATTCAGATAGCTCTCGGCCGCCGGAGCCGGACCGATGCATACCGCCACATCCGCCTGCGCGACATGGAGCGAGCCGGCATCGGCCTCCGAATAGACCGCGACGGATCGTAGGCCCATGCGGCGCAAAGTGCGGATGATCCGGGTGGCGATCGCCCCCCGGTTCGCAACCAGGACTGTATCGAAGTTCATGCGGTGACGATCATCCGAACGGGGGTGGGGTTGAAAGCGTTGCAGGGGTTGTTGATCTGGGGGCAGTTGGACACCACCACGATGACGTCCATATCTGCCCGCAGATCCACCGTCAGTCCGGGCGCAGATATCCCGTCGACGATCCCCAATGCGCCGTCGCTCTCCACCGGCACGTTCATGAAGAAATTGATGTTCGACACGATGTCGCGTTTGCCGCGGCCCTCGGTCAGATTGGCCTCAAGAAAATTCTCGACGCAGGCATGTTGCGCCTTGGTGTGATGACCATAGCGTAAGGTGTTGGATTCGCACGAACAAGCCCCGCCGATCGTGTCGTGATATTCGACCGAGGTCCCGGCGATGGTCATCATCGGGCGGCCCTCGTTGGAACGCAGCACGGTGCCTTGGCGCAGGAAAAGATTGCCTTGGCCTGCCACCGTGTCCTGCGCGCTGTAGCGCTCGGCATCGTCGGCTGCGGAATAGAGCAGGAAGTCGACCGCCTGATTGCCTTCGAGATCGACGATCCGCAGCGTCTGGCCGGCCGCGATATGGTGCAGCCAGGGCGCGCGGGCCGCGACGATCTCGTCATGGACGATGGTACCGGAAAGGCCTGAGGTAGCCGGGTCGATGATCATTGCGGCCTTCTAGATTAGCGACGGAAGTAATCTTCGACGTTGAGGAACGCGCGCTGGCCCTCCAGCGTCGCATTGCGGATCGGGTCGTTCTCGGGGGTGACGGCACCGCGCCAGGCCGAAGCGCGCAGCGGGGTCACGGTAAACTCGTCGCGTGGATCGAGGACGTGTGGGCAATTCGCGAGAACAACGATCACGTCCATCTCGGCGCGCAGGATCACTGTGCGCCCGCCGTCATAGGGGCCGACCAGCGGGGTGATCGTGCCGTCGGCCTCGATCCGGGTGCCCTTGAACAGATTCACGCACGGATGCACGTCGCGGCGCTGGAGCCCGTGCTTTGCCGAGCCGAGCAGCAGCCGATCACGCCCATTGGGAAAAGCGCCGCTGTTGCGGCCTTCGCCATATTTCAACTCGTTAGTGGCGGCGTTTGAGGTTCCGCAGAAAGTGTCATGGGTGCCGGCGCCATCCTCGACGATGCTCATCAGCACGCGGCCCATGTCGGACAGCAGCAGCTTGCCCGCTCCGAGATAGGCGTTCCACTGGACCTTGACCGTATCCGCGACGTTGAGCCGCTCGGTCGGCATTTCGGCGTTGTAGATCAGCAGCGAGGCGCAGGCATCGCCTTCGAGATCGATCAGCCGCAGACGCGACCCGCGCGCCAGCCGGCGGGTCGCATAGCCACCCGGCGCGATCGTTTCTTCCCACAGCAGGTCCTGGGAAGAGACCCCGGCGGGCAGATCGCGCGCGACTGGCGGTACCATCGGCATCGCTTCGACAATGGTGCCGGCCATGGCGCGGGCATGATCGCGCGCTGCCATAGGATCGGCGAGAACCGCGGTCATGCAGCGACGTCCTTTTCTTGGTTGGTTTCGCCGGCGGGCTCGTCCTCTTCGTCCTGCTCATGCAACGGTGGGAGCAGGGCGGTAGTGGTGACGAGCTGGAGCTGGTGGACGCCGCGGATGCCGCGCAGCGCGTCGCACAATTCCTTCAGACGCATCGCCGGGCCCTGCACCAGCAGGACTTCGAGGGACTGGTCGTCTTCGAGGAAGACGTGCTGAGAGGAGATGATCTCCTTGAGATAGTCGGCTTGGGTCTCCGAAAGCTGCTGGCGCACCCGGCCGCGATTGCCGCGGTAGACCAGAGTGACGGTGCCGGCGAGCATGTCTTCCGGCCGCGTCCGAGCTTCGTGATCGGCCAGCGCGTGGCGGATCAGTTCGGCGATCAGCTGAGAGCGCGAAGGCAGGCCGCGCTCCTCAACCATCATGTCCAGCTGGCGGAACAGTTCGGCCGGCAGGCTCATGCTGAGTCGGGCAAGACTGGTGGGTTCGGGGTTCATCCTGCGGTCCTCTCAATTATTATCAATCGTGTCAATCGTAATACTTGCATCTTTTTCGGCATAGCCTGATTTCGGCTTGTTCAGCGGCAGATCGTACACTGCCGTCGCGCCGAACCGATGGGGTGCGTGGGGATCGTGGCGGCGCTTATCCAGCGTCAGAACCCGGGTTCCGAGCGAGAAGGCTTCCTTGATGTCGTGGGTCACCATGATGACGGTAAGCGAATAATCGTTCCACAGCTTGGTGATCAGCACATGCATGTCCGCGCGGATGCCTGGATCGAGCGCGCCGAACGGTTCGTCGAGAAGCAGGATGCGCGGGCGCTTGATCAGCGCCTGCGCGATCGCGAGGCGCTGCTGCATCCCGCCCGACATCTCGGCCGGGTGGAGATGCATGCTGTCGGCAAGGCCGACCGCGTCGAGCATCTCTTCCGCCTGGGCCTGCGCGGCCCGGCGCTTGCCGCCGAACAGCCGCGCGGAAAACGGCGCCTGTGCGCACTCGAGCCCGAACATCGTGTTGCGCAGCACCGAGAGATGCGGGAACACCGAATAGCGCTGGAACACTACGCCGCGATCCGGCCCGCATTCCGGCGGGAGGGGGACGCCGTCGAGCAGGATCGTGCCCCGCGTCGGCGCTTCCTGCCCCAGGATCACCCGCAGCAGGCTGCTCTTGCCCGCGCCGGAAGGCCCGATGATCGAGACGAACGATCCTTCCGCGATATCGAGCTTTACGTCTTCGAGCACGACCTTGTCGCCGTATTCGACCCAGACGTTACGAAGGCTCAGCAGCGCGCTCAATGTCCGGCTCCATGTGCCCACGGAAACAGCCTGCGACTCGACTGCACCAGGATGAAATCAATCGCCACCGCCAGCAGCGCGATCCACGCGACATAGGGCAGGATGATGTCCATCGAGAGATAGCGGCGAACGAGGAAGATCCGGTAGCCGAGCCCAATGTCCGAGGCGATCGCCTCGGCCGAGATCAGGAACACCCACGCCGGCCCGAGTGACAGGCGCACCGCCTGGAGCAGGCGCGGCATCGCCTGGGGCAGCGCGACCCGCAGCAGCACCTGCCAGCTGCTCGCGCCAAGGGTTTGTGCCTTGATGATCTGCTCGCGGGGCAGGGCGGCAACATGCGCGGCGATGTCGCGGATCATGAAGGGCGCGATGCCGATTACGATCAGCGCGACCTTCGCGGTTTCGCCCAGGCCGAAAGCGATGAACAATATCGGCAGCAGCGCGATCGGCGGGATCACCGCGATGCCGGTCACCAGCGGGCTGAAGGTCGCCCGAACCGGCGGCAACACGCCGAGCACCAGGCCGACCAGCAGCGCCGACAGGGTCGAGATGCCGAGGCCGAGACCGAGCCGTTCAAGGCTCGCGAGCGTGTCCGCCCAGAACAGCACCTGTCCCGAAAGCGGGTCCGGCTGGAACAGCAGCGGGGCCATCGCATCCACCATTCCGCTCGGCAGCGGCATGATCTTGTCGCTGGGATTGGCCGAGTGACGGCCGGCTGCGACGATCACGTAGAGCAGCACCAGCAGCAGGATCGGAATTGCGCCCAGAAGGATACTGTTGCCCCGCCCGACACGGCGGTTCACCCAACGCATGAGGATGTGTCCCTGTTAATTAGCCGCGACCGTTCGTTCACAATTTCCCGTCGGCGGCCATTTGCATGAAGCTCGGATCGAAGCGCAAGGTTACATGTTGCGCATCCCCCAGCGTCTTTCCGCCCGGGAACGACATGCCCACCGCATCGGCCGATTTCGCACCCTGGCCGAACAGGCCCTGCGCATAGCTGAAATCGCGCACCCGGGTCATCGTGGTGATGAGCGCGGGCGACGCGGTCGCCGCCACCGCCGCCTTGGGATCGGAATAGAGATAGGTGGTGGTGAGCTGCTTATCGAAAGACTCGGGCGTCGCGCCGGCGAGTTTGGCCATCGCCGCCCGGGCGGTCTTGCCGGCCGCGTCCTGCTTCTGCATCAGCGCGGTGGTTTCGTACCAGATGCCCGCCAGCGCCTTGCCAAGATTGGGATTGGCTTTGAGCGTGCCGGTGTCGACCACCATCAGGTCGAGGATCTCGCCCGGGATGTCGGCGGAGCTGAAGACTTCCTTGGTGCCCGCGGTGTCCTTCATGGTCAGCAGCTGCGGGTTCCAGGCGACCGCCGCGTTTACCGCCGGGGCGGCATAGGCGCCGACGATGTCGGCATCCGAGGTGTTCACGGTCTTCACATCGGTGAGCTTCAGTCCGGTCGATTCGAGACCGCGGGCGAGCAGATAATGCGACACCGAAAGCTCGACCAGATAGACCTGCCGGCCCTTGATCGCGCTGAGGCTGTCGGCGCCCTTGAGCAGGATGCCGTCATTGCCGTTCGAATAGTCGCCGACGATGATCGCGCTGGTGTCCTTGCCGCCGGCGGCGGGGATGGTCAGCGCGTCCATGTTCGCGACCGTGACCCCGTCGAACTTGCCGGCGGTGTATTGGTTCACCGATTCGACATAGTCGTTCACCTGCACGAAGTTGATCTTGATGCCGTATTTATCGGCCCATTTCTTCACTATTCCGGCCTGCTGCGCATAGGGCCACGGCATCCATCCGGCATAGATCGACCAGCCGATGTTGAATTCCGTCTTCGGTTCCGCGGGCTTGTTCGCCGAGGGGGAGCATGAGCTTGCCAGCAGGGCGGCTGCCAGCAGCGCGATTGTTCCCGTGGTGCGGATCCGGTTGAGCATGATGATTCGTTTCCTTTCGCACATGCAGCATCGACGCAAAGCGCAGCATTGTCTACGATAATTATTACCGTTGACATAGTTAGTAATATCCACATGATGCCCCTCGCGCGCACCGAAAAGCCTGAGCGATCGGCGCGGCGCAACGTCTGGGAGGGCGTGCATCGAAGGCATTCGGTCAAAGCCGCGCAAGTGGCCCGTTTGCGAGAGAATTCGATGCCATCAAGCCCACCCTACAATCCTGTCCTGTCCGGCAATCCGCAGTCCGCCACCGGCCGGGCCTATCCCAACGGAAATCCCGAGGCGGGCTACAATCCCGTCGGGGTCCGCAATACCGACAGCGCGGTGCCATTGCACCCCAAGGGCCCGGTGGTGCACAATTATGCGAGCGACGGCCCGGCACCAGGCAACCTTGCGTTCCGCTGGACCTACGGCTCCAACGTCGCCGCGAAGAACCGCGATCCGCGCGTGCAGGTGGTGCAGTATAACGAAGACACCTTCGTTCTGCGCCAGAACGTCTGCATCCATTGGGAAGCGCCGTTCACCTATCTGCTGTTCGGCAACAAGGGCGCACTGCTGATCGACAGCGGCGCGACCGGCAACCCCCAGCATTATCCGCTGCGCGAGACGGTCGATGCGATCGTGACGCGCTGGGGCCAGGCGCGCGGGCGGAGCAAGGTGCCGCTGACCATTGCGCTGACCTCGGGCGAGGACGTCGCGCAGAACCAGGGACTGGTGCAGTTCGCCGGCCGGCCGGATACGACCATCGTGCCGAAGCCGCTCGGCGCGATGAAGGATTTCTTCGGTCTCGCCGCCAGCTGGCCCTCGGGCACCGGCAAGATCGATCTCGGCGACCGGGTGATCGAAGTCATCCCGACCCCCGGCACGCACAAGGACGGGGTCAGCTTCTACGATCCCTATTGCGACTTCCTGTTCACGGGCGACCTGCTGTTCCCTGGCAAGATCAACATCAGCAACGACGGCGATTTCCTTACCTCGCTCGACCGGCTCAAGACCTTCGCCGCGACCAATTCGGTCAAGTGGGTGCTGGGCGGGCATATCGAGATGATGTTCGTGCCCGGCAAGTATTACGCCCGCTTCATAACCTACAAGCCTTACGAGCGCGTGCTCGAGATGGCTCCCGCGCTGATCGACGAGGCGCTGCAATATGCGCGCGAGGTGCAGGGCAAGGACATGATGCTGATCCGCCCCGATTTCGCTTTGTTCAACGGCGTCAGCCCGGACCAGAAAACCCCGGTCTGGCCCGACGGCGTGCCGAATATCAACCCGCCGCGCCCCTTCTGAGCCGGAGAGATTTAATGGATCGCCGTACTTTCCTCAGTTATAATGCCGTCGCCGCCGCAGTCCCGCTTTCCGGCGTGGCACTGACCTCCCTGTCGGAAGCGGCCGCCGCAGCTACCCGCGGCCCGCCGATCGATTTCAAGAGCAATCTGCCGGCCGCCGGCAGCTTTCCGGCGAAGTGGATTTGCGGGTCCTCCTCGGCGATGGATAACACCGATCCGCCGGTGCAGGTCCATTGGTACAATCCGCACACCGCGATCCTGCGCCAGAACAAGGCCTATAGCTACGAGGCGCCGTTCGCACCGCTCTATTTCGGCAACGATCGGGTGCTGCTGCTCGACGAAGGCTTCTGCCAGTGGCGCAACGACTGGGATTTGCGCGCGGTGGTCGATGATGCGATCGCACAGTGGTGCGCCCGCAACGGGCGCGACCCGGCGAGCATGGAACTGCTGGTCGCCTTCACCCATCTTCATGCCGACCACTATGCTGCGACCAACCAGTTCGCGGACCGGCCGAACACCCGCTACATGGGCCTGACCCATGAGGAGATGGTCGGCTTCTGGGGCATGACCAATTTTCCGGAAGAGCAGGTGACGCTCGACCTCGGCGGGCGCGAGATCCTGATCTGGGGATCGCCCGGCCACGTCGTTTCGGAATTCGCCTATTACGACAGCTACACCCAGATCCTGTTCACCGGCGACATGTTCTATCGCGGGCGGTGCTACATCAGCTTCTGGGAACCCTGGTTCGACAGCATGAAACGCCTGATCGCCTTCGTCGACACCCATCCGGTGACCCATGTGATGGGGTGTCATGTCGAGATCAGCAAGGACAACGTCGATTATGCCTACGGCATGAACTGGCAACCCGACGAGGCCCCGGTCGAGATGACCGTGCAGCAACTGCGCGAGGCCTTCGAATATGCGAAGACCATCACCGAGCCCGGCATCTATTTCACCGGCACCGTGTTCCTCTGCAACCAGACGCGTGGCACCACCACCATCGACAAGAACCCCTATCGTTACAGCTGAGGCCTGGCCTCGGCGCTCAGGAGTATGCGCATGAAAAAAGCCCTTGGTTTGATGCTGTCATCGGTCGCGCTGTTCGCCGCGGCCCCGTCGCAGGCGCAGGAATTGACCGAGCAGGTGCAGACCGTGCCGGGCTTCGCCGATTTCCTCGCGGTCGATGGCAGCACCGTGTGGGCGACCAACGCCGGCCGGGTCGAACAATGGTCGACCACCGGCAAGCTCGCCTCGGTCGAGGTGCCGCACCCCTGCGGCGCGATGGCGGTTGCCTTCGGCTCGCTGTGGGTCGGCAATTGCAAGGGCGGCGAGGTCTATCGGATCGATCCGAAGACGGCGCAGGTCGTGGCGACGATCCCCGCGGGCATCGGGCCCAGCGGCGAGATGAACGTCGTCGCGGGAGCGGGCTCGATCTGGGCCCCGAACCAGACGGCGGGGAAGGTCTCGCGGATCGATCCGGCGACCAACACCGTGGTCGCCACGGTCGATGTCGCCGCGGGCACCTCCTATATGGCCTTCGGCTTCGATGCGCTGTGGACCGTCAGCCTCAAGGGCCAGTCGCTCCAGCGGGTCGACCCCAAGACCGACAGTGTGACCAACACGGTCGCGCTCGGCCTGGCGCCCGGCTTCCTCGCCGCGGGCGAAGGGGCGGTGTGGGTGCAGGAACAGGGCGATGGGACGGTCGCGAAGATCGATCCGGCGACGGTGACGGTGGTCGCCCGCACCAAGGTCGGCGACAATCTCAAATACGGCGATATCGACACCGGTGCCGGCAAGGTCTGGCTACGCACGACCGACGACCAGACCTTCGTGGTGCTCGACGCAAAGTCCGCCGAAGTCCTGTCGCGCAACGGCAAGGCTGCCGGCAGCGGCGCGCTGCGCTTCACGCCGGACGGCGTCTGGACGACAGCGCACGACGTGCACACGCTGACATGGTGGAGCACCGCGCCGAAGACCGGCGAATAGGCTGCCACGGTTTCGGTTGTTACGAATCGGCGGGACTCTGCAGAGCGTAACAACCGGGGCCAAATGCCCAATTTTAGCCCTTTTTTGAGCCTCGTCGCGGCTCGTGAAAATCATTTAAAAACGGCTATATTTCAAGCGGTTGTGTAAATTTGCCACACCCCGTATCAATAAGATTAATACGCTTGACGCATTTGGTAATATCTATAGCCTGTCCCTTGTCGCCGCCGAGAGCGACAAAAACAGGGGTTGGAGAGGATCTGCACAATTGGGCCGGACGACCGGTCTGATATGGAGATTTTCGATGGTTGAGCAAGCGCCCAACAGCAGTCCCCTCTCAAGCGATGTGGCGCTCGCGCCCGATGCTTACGCGGCCGGTGAACCGGCTCCGGGGGGCTTCAGGGCGACGCTGGTCAACCTCATTCCGCCCGCGACACTGGTCGCGGTCGTGGCCTTCTGGGGCCTTGCTCCCGAGCAGGTTGTCAAGGGGCCGTGGACGCTCCTGATCGTCGCCATCGTTATAATGGCGTGGTTGCAGGGATTGGAATTCCTGTTCGAGCGCCATCCCGGCTGGCGGATCAACTGGCGCGAATTCGCCACGGACGTCTTCTATGTCGTCCTGACCTACACCGCGATCGGTTGGCTGACGAGCACGCTGGCCGACGGGCCGCTGGTCGCGCTCAAACAATCGCTCGGCCTCGCTACTCCGTGGCTCGCGCATCTGCCGTTCCTGATACAGGCCGCGATGGTGCTGTTCCTGGTGGAGTTCGGCCAGTACTGGATGCACCGGGGTATGCACAACTGGTACCCGCTGTGGCTGACCCATGCCCCGCATCACCACATCACGCAGCTCAACGCGCTGAAGGGTGCGGTCGGCAATCCGATCGAGCTTTTCCTGATCAGCCTCAGCGTGGTGGCATTGCTCGATTTCAGCGAGGCGGCCGTGTTCTGCGGGATCGGCATGGGGTCGGTGATTTCCGGCTTCGCCCATGCGAACGTGCGTTCGAACCCGCCGCTGTTCTATTCCTTCTTCTTCACGACGATCCGCCACCACAGCCTGCACCATACGGCGCTGAGCTATGAGGACACGCGGTGCAATTACGGCAATTCGCTGATCGTAATCGACCGCATGTTCGGCACTTATCGTGAGGGGGAATCCGCGATCGTCGGTCAGGACGAACGCAAACGTCTGTCGATCGTGGAACAATGGTTGTTCCCGTTCGAGCCATTGATCGGCGGGATCAGGGCCAGGCGAAGTAGATCCGCGTCAGCGACGGGCTGACGAAGGCGACCGCAGGAGAAGCAAGCGGGATCGAATACCTCGACCAGTTCAATAGAAAGTCGAGCAGCAAGTGCCAGCCTATAGCCGACAAATCGGGCGGCTGGCGCGGGGTCCTCAAACAAGAAACCACACCGGTCCTGGCCTCGCCAGGGAACGGGGAACTGTAACCAAGACAAAGGGACTCGATATGTCATATCGCGCGAAACTCAGGTTGGGGCTTATGTCCGCAACCATGTTCACTGCCGCGGCGCTGGCTACGCCGGCGCTCGCCGAAGACGAGGCATCGACGGATGCATCGTCGGTGGTCACCGCCACCGACGATGGTAATGCAATCATCGTAACCGGCACTCGCCGCGCAACCACGATCATGAACACGCCGATCAACATTTCCGCAGTCAGCACCGCGGACATCGAGAAGCAGCGGATCGACGACGTGAAGGATATCGCGGCTTTCACCCCCGGCATGACCATTTCCGACACCGGCCCGGGTAACGCCACGATCGTCCTGCGCGGGCTTAATGCCTCCAGCAACGGCTCCAGCTCGCTCGCTGCCTACCTGGGCGAAGTTCCGCTCAACTACGATTTCAAGCTGATCGACATCGCGCGCGTCGAAACCCTGCTCGGGCCCCAGGGAACGCTTTACGGGACGGCCACGATGGCGGGCGCGATCCGCTACATCCCGAACCGCCCGAACACCGATGAGATCGAAGGCTCAGCTCACGCGCGGACCTATCTCAAGAGCCACAGCGGCGACGTCGGCTATCAGGTAGACGGAACGATCAACATTCCGATCGTGAAGGATCATATCGCGTTCCGTTCATCGACCGGCTATTATTTCGATCCGGGTTTCATTGATTCCCCGCTGTTGGTCAACGAGCCCGGCGTGTCGTTGCCGCAGCCAGACGGTCCGACCAGCATTACGCCCGAAGGCTATGCGGCCAATCTGCACGAGAAGAAGGACGTCAATTTCGAGAAGACCTTCACCACCCGCAACCAGCTGCTGTTCCAGTTCGATGAAAATCTGAGCGTCAACTTCACCTACGCCTATCAGCAGACCAAGAGCGACGGCGCGTCGTCCAATTCCGCCGGGGTGCTGGGAACGGGCAAGTATGAGAACGGCAGCCGCTTCGTAGAGCCCTACGATATTCACGCGCATCTCGCGGCGATGGAAATCAACGCGAACATCGCCGACATCGCCGATCTCGTCTCGACCACGGCTTATACCGAGACCAAGTCCCACTCGATCGGCGACAACACCGACCTGCTGATCGATCTCGATTACGGTTACGAACTGTGGCCGGAGTTCGTGAGCTGGAACGAAAGTGTCAGCACTGGCAAGCAGTTCAACCAGGAAATCCGCCTGGTTTCGACTCATGGCGGACCGTTCAACTGGACGATCGGCGGGTTCTACAATGAGAAGAAGAGCAAGCGCGACTATGTCGAGTACACGCCTGGCTTCCCGCTGTGGGGGAATGGCGGAACCCCCGACAACCCGGACTACGTCGAATACGGCTCCTTCACCGATTCGAAGGTAACCGAGAAGGCGATCTTCGGCGAAGGCACGTTCCACGTTACGCCGGCATGGCAGGTGACTGCCGGCGCGCGGTACTTCAAGTATACCTCGCAAATCGCCGGTGCGGTAACGCTGCCGTTGTACTATGGCACGTCGATCAACGCCCGTGACCTGGAAGCGACGGGCGGTTCGGGCGGAAAGGGCGGCTGGGTGTGGAAGTTCAACAGCTCCTACAACTTCACGCCGGACCTCATGCTCTATGCGACCTACAGCAAGGGCTATCGCATTGGCGGACCGAACACAGTTGGGCCTTGTCCCGCCGGCACTCCGACCAACCCTGAGGATTACGAAGGGCCACAGCTCGTCTGCGCCCTGCCGAACGAGATCCAGTACGGCCCGGATACCACAAAGAACCTCGAAGTCGGTGTCCGCGCGCAGTTTTTCGATCGCAAGTTCACCCTGAACTTCGACGTCTACACGATCGCCTGGAGCGGAATCCAGGTCCGTTCCGCGACCATTTACGGCGCGACCGGGATCACGATCAACGGGTCTACCGCCAGGTCCAAGGGCTTCGAAGCGTCGTTCCAGCTCAAGCCGGTGCCGCAGTTGACGATCCAGGGCACTTATTCCTACAACGATGCCTATCTGACGGACACCATTCCAGGTGCCGTCACCTATCGGGCCGTCCCGGGCGACTATTCCTATAATTTGATTAAGGGCGACGGCGTTGCCGGCGACCGTCTGCCGAATTCGGCAAAGAACTCTGGCAGTCTCGGGGCGACCTACACCACGCCAATTAAGGATGGCGACCTGAGCTTCAACTGGACGACCACCTATCGCGGCAGCGTGGTTTCCGAGCTTGGCTGGGATCGCTATTTCGGCGTAAAAATCCCCGGCTATGTGCTGCACCGCGCCAGCATTACGTACGATACGGATAAATACAGCATCAGTCTGTTTGCCGACAATATCTTCGACAAATACGCCATTGTTGCGGTTGGCGGGGATCTTTCCCGCGTGGGCGTCAACAACGGGGTAACGTCGCGGTATTACTCGCAGTCCGTGCTCAACCCGCGCACCGTGGGTATCGAAGGCCGCGTTAAGTTCTGACCTGACGGACGGACAGAGGGCGGGGCGCTTGCCGGAAACGGCAGGCGCCCCGTTCTCGTTTCAGCTAGGCGGTCGCGATGCCTTGCGTCTCGAGCCAAGTGGCGACCGGCGCCAGGGCTTCTGTATGCGAGCGCCACTTGCCCACCCCGTCGGAATTGAGCGGGCGGCGCACCTGCGCGGCGCTGGGGGTCGCCACCGCCGCGCTGTTTTGATGGAACGACAGGCACGCCGGATCCCACTCAAGCCCGCAGTGATCCAGCAGCTTCCGCGTTTGGGCTTCCTGATCGGCGACAAGGGTTTCGTAGGACAATTGCAGCACGCGCCCTGGGAAAAGCCGCTCCCATAGCGCCATCAGCCGGTCGAACCGCTGATAGTAGCGCGCCGTATCCATCAAATCGTAGGAATAGGCGTAATAGGCGGACTGGCTTGCGAACAGGTTCTTGTAATTACTCCACACCGTGTCCATCGGATTGCGCCGCAGGCACACGATCCGCGCATTGGGCAGGGCCCGCGCGATATGCCCGACATAGAGGAAGTTCGCCGGCAGCTTGTCGGTGAAGCGCGGTGTCCCCAGCGGGCGGTGATGGGCCGAGCGGGCGAGGTAAGCGTCGCCGATCGCAGCGGGATCGATCCCGCCGCTCGCCGCGATGGTGGCCGGATCGATTATCGTGCGCGACGGGGTTCCGGCGAGTTGCTTGACCGCCAGCGGCATCGCCTGGAGCTCTCCGGCCGAGCCGACGTCGCGGTGCGACGAGAGGATCCGGTCGACCAGCGTGGTCCCGGTGCGCGGCATGCCGACCACGAAGATCGGGGCCGGATCGGGATTGCCTGGGCCCTCGGCCAGTGCCCCCTGCGTGAACAACACCTCGATCGCATCGAAGATCGCCGCGTCCTGCGCGAAGTCGTAGCGGATCGTCTGCTTGTGCGCGGCATTGGCGGCCGAGAGATGCCGGAACGCCTCTGGCGCGTCGCCGATATCCTCGAACTCCTTCGCCAGCGCATAGCGGATGCGCAGCGCATCGGCCGGCTGCTCCGCCCGTGCCAGCGCCGCCTCCAGCCGGGTGACGTGATTGGCTTCGGCGGTCTGGCGGGAGAGGATCGCCAGCGCATAATGCGCGCGGGCATTGCCCGGGTCGGCGGCAAGGATCGTCTCGTAATGCGTGTTCGCCTCGGCGATGCGGCCGGTGAAGCCGCTCGCCGCCGCGAGGTTGTAGCGATAGTCGAGATTGTCGGGCCGGGCCGCGACCGCTGCCGAGAACGGCGCGACCGAAGCCTCGTGGTCGCCCAGCCGCGCAAGAACGCAGCCGATCGTATCGCAGGTCAGCGCATCGCGTGGCGCGAGCGCCAGCGCTCGCTGCGCGACCTCCGCCGCCTCGCCGTCGCGCCGCGCGGCGATCAGTAGCCGGGCGAGCTGCGCGAGATGCTCGGCCCGCGCGCCGCGTTGCGCCGCCGCTTCGATCAGCGCGATTGCCCGCCCATGGTCGCCCGCGTCCGCGGCGACCATGCCGATCAGGAAGTACCCTTCCGGGAGATCGGGCCTGCCATCCACCAGCGCTTTCGCGGCCGCCAACGCAGCCGCCGGATCGCCGCGTTTTAGAGCTTCCCGGGCGGCGGCTTCGAGCCGCGCGATATCTTCACCCGTCATCATGTCCTCGAGACGCTGCGCGATTGGAAACCCCGCTTAACCGCGCGCCGCGGCCCTGACAATCTCGGCTGCGGGACCCTGGGGCCGGCGATTTCACGCCAGACCGCGAAGGGCATGGATTTTGCGGTCAGGAGGTGTTATATACCGATCGTTATGGAAGTTCAGACCGCCTGCACTCGCGGACGTCCGCGCGAATTCGATACCGAGCGGGCGCTCGCCGCCGCGCTGTCGGTGTTCTGGACGAAGGGCTATGAAGGCGCTTCGATGGCCGATCTGACGGAGGCGATGGGCATCACCAAGCCCAGCCTCTACGCTGCCTTCGGCAACAAGGAAGCGCTCTTCACCAAGGCGCTCGACCTCTATGAGCGCGAGAAACTGGCTTATGTCGGCGAGGCGCTGAAGGCGGCCACCGCGCGCGGCGTGGCCGAGCATTTCCTGCGCGGTGCGCTTGAGATGTATGCGGGCGAACTGTGCCGCGGCTGCCTGACCGTGATCGGCGCGAGCGCCTGCGGGGATGAGGCCGAAGGCATTCGCGAGCAGGTAGTGGAGCGCGGCGCAAAGGCCAAGCAGGCGCTGTTCGAACGCTTCGAACGGGCCAAGCGCGACGGCGATCTGCCGGACAATGTCGATGCGATCGGACTCGCGTCCTATCTCACCGCGATGTTGCAGGGGATGTCGATCCAGGCGGGGGCAGGGGCGAGCCGTGAGGAACTCGAGCGGCTGGTGGAAACCTGCCTTGCTACCTGGCCGAGCCGCTAGCTTGCGAGGCGTACTCTACTTTTTTACCGATCAGTATAAATATGGGTTGACGACACCGCCTGCGATTTCTATACCAGTCGGTATGTAAAGCGGTGCGCCGCGAATCGCTCTCCTAGGAAAGCGGCGGCGCGCGGCAGTCACATGACAGCGAGATCCCGGCGGGCGTCGGCCACAAAGCGCCCGCCGGGTGATCGGGATATTCCGGTTCCAACCCGCATCAAGCGCGAGGGGCCGGCGAAGGCCGATCCGGCCTTCGTCACGATACTCAGGGTGAGGACGATGCGGCCGGGAAGTGTGCTTCCCGCAGCGACGGGGTGTAGCCTGGCTGCACCCTCGCCGCCGTCCGCGCGTCCTCGAATAGCAGGGCAACGGATTATGAACGAGCTGACGTCGATCGAACTGCATGACGGCAAGACCATGCGACTGGTGGATTTTCCGAAACTGCACCGTAAGCGCACGCTCGGCATCGTCGCGGTCATCGCTGCGCTCGGCCTCGCCTGGTATGTGTTCGGCCGCGCACCGGCCGCGGCCCCAGCGGCTCCGCCTCCGGTAGTCACGGTCGCGACCCCGCTTCAGCGCGAAATCACCGAATGGGACGAATTCATCGGCCGGTTCGAGGCTAGCCGGTCGGTCGAGATCCGTCCGCGCGTCTCGGGTGCGGTCACCGCGGTCTATTTCAAGGATGGCCAGATTGTGCGCAAGGGTCAGCCGCTCTTCACCATCGATCCACGACCCTATGCGGCCGCGCTGCGCGAAGCGCGCGCCGATGCGGCTTCGGCGAGCAGCGACCTGGCGCTCGCGCGCAGCGATCTCGATCGTGCTTCGCGCCTGGTCGATTTCGATGCGGTTTCCAAAAGTGAGATCGACCGCCTGAAGGCTCGCGAACGCGCAGCGTCGGCGGCTTTGGCCGCGGCGCAAGCGCGGATCGCCACGCGCGCGCTTGATGTCGAATTCGCGACCGTCCGCGCGCCGATGACCGGCCGCATTTCGGACCGCCGCGTCGATCCGGGCAATCTCGTTTCGGCCGGCGACGGCGGCACGGGCACGCTGCTGACCACGCTGATGGCGGTCGATCCGATCTATTTCAGCTTCGAGGGCTCCGAAGCGCTGTTCCTCAAGGCCAAGCGCAACGGCTCGGCCGATGGCCTGACCGTCGCGGTGCGGCTGCAGGATGAGAACGACTATGTCCACCAGGGCAAGCTCGACTTCACCGACAACGGGCTCGATCCGCGCTCCGGCACGATCCGGGCGCGGGCCATCTTCGCCAATTCCGATCTGTTCCTGACTCCAGGCATGTTCGGCAATATGCGCCTCGCGACCGGCGGCAAAGTCAACGCGCTGCTGGTGCCGGACACCGCGGTGCAGACCGATCAGGCGCGCAAGACGCTGCTGGTCGTCGGCAGGGACGGCAAGGTTGTCGTCAAGCCGGTCGAGCTTGGCCCGGTGATCGACGGCCTCCGGGTCGTGCGGTCGGGCATCCTGCCGACCGACCGGGTCGTGATCGTCGGCACGCAGTCCGCCGCGCCCGGCAGCAAGGTCGATCCGCATCAGGGCAGCATCGTGCCCGAAAAGCAGTCCGCCGCGCCCACCCTTGCCGCGCCGCTGCCCGGCAAGGCCACCTTCGCCAACTGATCCGGATTTCTGGGGCAAGCTCATGCGTCTTTCACGCTTCTTTATCGACCGCCCGATCTTCGCCGCGGTGATTGCCGTGCTGATCAGCGTCGTTGGTGCGATCTGCTATTTCGTCCTCCCGGTGTCGCAATATCCCGACATCGTCCCGCCGACCGTCACCGTGACCGCCACCTATCCGGGCGCTTCGGCCGAGACCGTGGCGGACACGGTCGCAAACCCGATCGAGCAGGAGATCAACGGGGTCGAGGGGATGCTCTACCAGTCCTCCCAATCGACTGGCGATGGGCGGGTGGTGATCACGATCACCTTCGCGCAGGGCACCGATCTCGATCAGGCGCAGGTGCTGGTGCAGAACCGCGTTGCGATTGCGGAGCCGCGCCTGCCGGCCGAAGTCCAGCGGCTCGGGATCGTCACCAAGAAGACCTCGCCTGACTTCCTGCTGATCGTGAACCTGATCTCGCCGGACGGGTCGCTCGACCGCGAATATATGTCCAACTACGCGCAGACCCGGATCAAGGACCAGTTGGCCCGGCTCGACGGCGTCGGCGATGTGCAGATGTTCGGCTCGCGCGATCTGTCGATGCGGGTGTGGATCGATCCGACCCGCGCGGCGGCCTTCGGCCTGACCGGCACCGATATCGTCAACGCCCTGCGCGCGCAGAACGTGCAGGTCGCGGCCGGTACGCTCGGCCAGCCGCCTTCGGGTGGCAGCGCGTTCCAGCTCAACGTCGAAACCCAGGGCCGCTTCACCGATGCCGAGCAATTCGCCGATGTCGTGATCCGCACCGATGCCGAAGGGCGCCAAGTGAAGGTTTCCGATGTCGCACGGGTCGAGCTCGGTGCTGAGGATTACGGCACCTCCGCCTATCTCGGCGACAAGGATTCGGTGATCATCCCGATGTTCCAGCGGCCCGGCTCGAACGCGCTCGGCGCGGCCGAGGGGATCAAGGCCGAGATGGAGAAACTGTCGAAGGACTTCCCCGCCGGCCTTGAATACAAGATCGTCTATAACCCGACCGAATTCATTGCGAAGTCGGTCGACGCGGTGGTTGAAACCCTGCTCGAAGCGATCGTTCTGGTCGTGCTGGTGATCCTGGTGTTCCTCCAGAAATGGCGCGCGGCGCTGATCCCGGTGCTGGCGATCCCGGTATCGCTGGTCGGCACTTTCGCGGTGCTCGCGGCGTTCGGCTATTCGCTCAACAACCTCTCGCTGTTCGGGCTGGTGCTGGCGATCGGGATCGTGGTCGACGATGCGATCGTGGTGGTCGAGAATGTCGAGCGCAACATCGAGCACGGCCTCTCGCCGCTCGAAGCCGCACGCACCTCGATGGACGAAGTCGCCACGGCGCTGGTCGCGATCGTGCTGGTGCTGTGCGCGGTGTTCGTGCCGACGCTGTTCATCGGCGGGATGTCGGGCGCCTTCTACCAGCAGTTCGCGGTGACCATTTCCGCCGCGACGATCATCTCGCTGCTGCTGTCGCTGACCCTGTCGCCGGCGCTCGCCGCGATGCTGCTGCGCGCGCATCGCCGCAATGATACCGACCCGGCCTGGCGCAAGGTGCTTGAGCGGGCAGGTGACGCTTTCAACCGTGCGTTCGAGAAATTCGGCGCCGCCTATGCCCGGCTTACCGCCCGACTGATCGGCATGCCGAAGCGCATGATGGCCGCTTATGGCGGGCTGATCGCACTGACCTTTGCCTCGCTGTTCTGGACACCGACCGGTTTCATTCCGGCGCAGGACCAGGGCTACTTCTTCACTATCATCCAACTGCCGCCGGGGTCTTCGACCGCGCGCACCGATGCGGTGATGAAGAAGGTCGCCGCCCGGATGCTGAAGATCCCGGGGATCAGCAACACGGTGATGCTGTCAGGCTTCGATGGCGCTTCGGAAACCCGCAACGCCAGTTCGGCCGCGGCCTATTGGGTGCTCGACGATTTTGAGAAGCGCGCGAAAAACCACCAGTCGATCGATGCGTTGATGGACACCGCCCGCAAGGCCACCGCCGATATCCATGAAGCGCAGCTGCTGATCGTCAAGCCGCCGCTGATCCGCGGGATCGGCTCGGCCGGTGGTTTCCGCATGATGGTGGAAGACCGCGACGGGCAGGGCTTCAAGGCGCTGGAAAAAGCGTCGAACGGGCTAATCGCAAAGGCCAATCAGACCCCGGGCTTCGCCGGTGTCTATACGTTCTTCGAAACCGGGACACCGCGCGTCTACGCCAATATCGACCGCGAGAAGGCCGAGCTGCTCGGCGTGCCGCCGGAGCGGGTGTTCGAGACGTTGCAGGTCTATCTTGGTTCGGCCTTCGTGAACGATTTCAACCTCTTGGGGCGGACTTATCGAGTGACCGCGCAAGCCGACGAACAGTTCCGCCGGACACCTGCGGATATCGCCAACCTCCAGACCCGGTCCGACAATGGCGCGATGGTGCCGCTGGGCGCGGTGGCGACGTTCCAGGACAAGGCCGGGCCCTACCGCGTGATGCGCTACAACCTCGCTCCGGCGGTCGCGATCGATGGCGACACCGCGCCGGGCTATGCCTCGGGCCACTCGCTCGACACGATGGACAAGCTGGCGGATGCGAATTTGCCGCGCGGGTTCACCCATGAATGGACCGGGATCGCCTATCAGCAGAAATTCGCCGGCAATACGGCGATCCTGGTGTTCGCGATGGCGGTGCTGTTCGTGTTCCTGGTGCTCGCCGCGCAATACGAAAGCCTGGTAATGCCGCTTGCTATCATCCTGATCGTACCGATGTGTCTGCTGGCTGCGATGGCGGGGGTCAACATCAGGGGAATGGACAACAACGTCCTGACCCAGATCGGACTGGTGGTGCTGATCGCACTGGCGGCGAAGAACGCGATCCTGATCGTGGAATTTGCCCGCCAGGGCGAGGAACTGCACGGCTACAGCCCGGTCGAGGCCGCGGTCCATGCGGCCGAGCAGCGGCTGCGCCCGATCCTGATGACGAGCTTCGCCTTCATCCTCGGCACGTTGCCGCTGGTGATCGCGACGGGGGCCGGCGCGGAATTGCGCCAAGCGCTGGGCACC
The DNA here is from genome assembly GCA_029202985.1 of Candidatus Andeanibacterium colombiense. Classification (GTDB taxonomy): domain Bacteria; phylum Pseudomonadota; class Alphaproteobacteria; order Sphingomonadales; family Sphingomonadaceae; genus Andeanibacterium; species Andeanibacterium colombiense. Next base: position 3,386,323 of record CP119316.1, read on the forward strand.
GCGGTGTTCTTCGGCATGGCCGGGGTCACCGGCTTCGGCCTGCTGTTCACGCCGACCTTCTACGTCGTCTGCCGCGCGCTGGGAGACCGGCTGGCGGATATGCGCCGCCGCCACTCCACCGATGGCGAAGACGGCGCCTTTGTGCCGCACCCGGCCGAATAGGAATCGCATAACATGACCATCCACCGTGCCCTTCTGGCTTCGCTATCCGCACTGGCGCTCGGCGCCTGCGCGGTAGGGCCGGACTTCGTCGATCCCGTCCCCCCCAAGACGTCGTCCGGCCCTTTCTTGTCCGCAACCAATCCGGCCTTCGCGCCCGATCCCGCCCCGGCGGACTGGTGGCGCCTGTATGACGATCCGGTGCTCGACGGACTGGTCGGCGACGCACTGGCGAAAAACACCGACATCCGGGTCGCGCTCGCCAATATCGACAAGGCGCGTGCCGGCTTGCGCGGCTCGCGCGCCGGGCGCCTGCCGCAGGCTTCGGTCGGTGGGCAGGCCACCTATGGCCGCCTGCCTGAATCCCAGCGCCTCGCCGGCGCCCCGCGGGAGGACTGGGCGATCGATGCCGGGCTCGACGTCGGTTACGAACTCGATCTGTTCGGGCGGGTGAGCCGCGACATCGAAGCGTCTTCGGCCGATCTCGACGCCGCGCGCGCCGATGCCGACGCGGTGCGGGTGGTGGTCGTCGCCGACACCACGCGTGCCTATGCCGATGCGGCCTCGGGCGCGGCAAGGCTCGCGGTCGCACAGCGCATCGTCAGCCTGCTCGACAAATCGGTCGAGCTTACCGGGCGCCGCCACGATGCGGGGCTCGCCACCGGGCTCGACCTTGCCCAGATTTCCGCGCTGCGCGATCAGCGCGCCGCCGAGATCCCCGAGATCGAGGCCCAGCGGCAGGCGGCCCTGTTCCGCCTCGCCACGCTGACCGGGCGGACCCCCGCCGAGCTGCCGCCGATCGCCGGCGAACGCGCGGTCGGGCTCGAGATCGTCCAGGCGATCCCGGTCGGCGACGGCGCGGCGCTGCTCGCCCGGCGGCCGGACGTGCATGCGGCCGAACGCCGCCTGGCCGCGGCGACCGCGCGCATCGGCGTCGCGACCGCCGATCTCTATCCGAAGATCACTCTCGGCGGATCGGTCGGATCCACCGGAACCGGGCTGGGCGATCTGTTCGGTGCGGGTCCATTGCGCTGGCTGCTCGGCCCGCTGCTCAGCTGGGCGGTCAATCCGGAACCGGCCCGCGCACGGATCGCCGGGGCTGAGGCCGATACCCAGGCACGCCTCGCCGAGTTTGACGGTGCGGTGCTCGGCGCGCTGGAGGAAACCGAAGTCGCGCTGTCCGATTATTCGCACGCGCTCCAGCGGCGCCAGGCACTGCAGGCGGCGCGCGACCAGGCGAAGCGCGCGGCCGACATCACCGCTGCGCAATTGCGCGAAGGCACGGTGGATTCTCTACGGGTGCTGGATGTCCAGCGCACCTATGCCGAGACCGAGGCCGCGCTGGCCGATCAGGACGCGGTCGTGTCGCGCCGCCAGATCGACCTCTTCCGGGCACTGGCCGGCGGGTGGAGCGCGCCTGTCTAGGAGTTCGATCGCCGTAGGTTGTCGCGATGCCCTCATCCGGGCGGCCATTGGTGTGGCTCAAATTGGGTTCGTCTCGCAGCGGCGTAATAAACATATTTTCTATTGCTACGATTGCGATACTTCATTCTCTAAAAAGATCGAGAGTAGTGATCGGTTACCTACGGAGGCAATCGCAACGCACCCCGCCGCCCATCCGCTCGCTAGCGCGTTTGTCTCGCAGGGATCAAGACAGACCGGCGCGAGTGGCAGTGCGGCCGACGCAGGAGCATTCCTTGTCCCGGAGAGGTGGTGAAAACGCGTTCAAGCGCAATAAATTGCGCAATAGGCGCGATAATTCGCTGAAAATTGTTGCGAGTGATTTGCGATAGCGATAGCGGGGCTGGGTGTCCCAAACCGCACCCGATTCCCTTAGGCCATCGCCCAAGCCGGCCTTGCCCGCCGGCAGCAGCCGCAGTTTCTGGCTGCGCCAGCTGCACCGGTGGCACTGGATCAGCTCGGGGCTGTGCCTTGCGGGCATGCTGTTGTTCGCGATCACCGGCATAACCCTGAATCACGCCGGCGACATTGCGAGCGCCCCGGTGACCAGGCAGCAGGAATTCAAGCTGGATGCAGGCGCGCTCGCCGAGCTGCAACGGCCGGTCGCGGACGGGGCGAAGAAGCCTTTGCCGGCGGCGGTGCGCCACGCGGCCGAGCAGCGCTTGGGCATCTCGCTCGATGGGACCATCGGCGAATGGTCGGACTTCGACGTGTTCGTCGCGATGCCTCGGCCGGGCGGGGATGCGACGCTGACGATCGACCGCGAGACCGGCCAGGCCAAGCTCGAAACGGTCGACAACGGCTGGATCTCGTACTTCAACGATCTCCACAAGGGCCGCAACGCCGGCCCGGCGTGGGGCTGGTTCATCGACATCTTCGCCGTCGCCTGCCTGGTGTTCTCGATCACCGGCCTGTTGCTCCTGCAGCTCCACGCGCGCACCCGGCCTTCGACCTGGCCGATCGTCGGGCTTGGCGTGCTGCTCCCGTTCCTCCTCGCTCTCCTCTTCATTCACAGGTGACCCATATGCGCATTTCCCATCGCGTCCTCATCGCGGGCATCGCCGCGGCCGGCGCTTCGGCTCCGGCCCTGGCCGGCACTGCCGAACTGACCGTGACCGTGCCCCAGCTCAAGGTGGCCGAATACCACCGGCCCTACGTTGCGATCTGGCTGGAGCAGGCCGGTCAACCCGCGATCCGCACGCTCGCCGTGTGGTACGATTACGACAACCGCGAAAACGGCGGGACCAAGTGGCTGCGTGACCTGCGCAGCTGGTGGCGCAAAGGCGGGCGTGAAGCCGCGAAGCCGGCCGACGCGCTGACCGGCGCGACACGCGCTCCGGGCGTGCAGCGGGTCAAGCTCGATCTCGGCGCACTCAAGCCCGGCAGCTACACCCTGGTGCTGGAAGCCGCGCGCGAGGAAGGCGGGCGCGAGCTCGTCAGCCTGCCGTTCAACTGGAACGGCAAGGGCGCCAAGGCCGCTGCGGCCGGCAAGACCGAACTCGGCGCGATCAGCGCCATCATCAAACCCTGAGCGGAGTGAATCGCATGAAGCGCAAGTTCCTTTTGGCCACTCTGGCCCTGCTGTCCTCGTCGCCCCTGCTCGCGCATAATGCGTGGATCAAACCCTCGGCGACCAATGTCGCGGGCGAGGACGGCTGGGTGACCTTCGACGCCGGCGCCTCGACCGACGTCTACAATCCCGACCACCAGCCGATGGGCCTCGATCAGATCAAGGCCTATGCGCCCGATGGTACCGAGGCGCAGATCGAGAACGGCATGCGCGGCAAGTATCGCAGCACCTTCGACCTGCACCTGACCAAGCCGGGCACCTGGCGCGTCGGGACCCAGAACCTGAGCGTGATGGGCAGCTATACGCTCGACGGGAAGCCGTACCGCGTGGGCGGCCGGGGCGGTCCGCCGCGGCCGGCTGGTGCGCCTGGCGGCGCTCCAGGCGGACCCGGGGGTCCAGGCGGACCCGGTGGTCCCGGCGGCGAGCGGCCGCAAGGCGATGGCCCGGCGCCCACGATGGTTCCAGCCACTGCCGATTTCACCGCGCCCGCAGGCGCGACCGACGTCAAGCTGTCGCTGACGGGCTCGCGCAACGAGGTCTTCGTCACGCTCGGCAAGCCGAGCGAGATCAAGCTCAGCAACCAGGGCCTGGAGATGCAGCCGATCACCCAGCCGGCCGATCTGGTGAGCGACGAGCCGGGCCGTTTCCGCTTCCTGGTCGATGGGAAGCCCGCCGCCGGGCTCGAGATCGAAGCGATCCCCGATGGCCGCCGCTTCCGCGACGATCAGGGCATGATCGCCGCGACGACCGACGCCAATGGCGAAGTCAGCATCGCCTGGACCGGCCCCGGGCTCTATTGGGTCCACGCCGATTTCAAGGATGACGCATCGCCGCGCCCGGGCATCTCGGGCCGCCGGTTCCAATATGTCGCGAATCTGGAAGTCGCCGCACCCTAAACCGGAAGCGCTGAAGAATGAGCGAATCCCTGCTCCTGCTTCCGCTGGAAGTGGACCCGGCACGGCTGGTCCGTCCGGCCGCGCCGGATCTGTTCGCGCTGTCCGGTGCGGCGATGGGCACCGCCTGGTCGCTCCAGATCGGCGGTCCTGCCGATCCGCACGCGGCGCTGACGCTGGTGCAGGGCGCGCTCGACGAGGTCGTGGGTGAGATGAGCCAGTGGGAGCCGGGCTCGGAGCTGTCGCGCTTCAATCGCGCGGAGCCGGGCAGCTGGCACAAGCTCTCGCCGGGGTTCGCGCATGTGCTGCGGGTCGGGCTCGCGCTCGCCGCCAAAACCGATGGCGCGTTCGATCCGGCACTGGGCGCGGTGGTCGATCTGTGGGGTTTTGGCCCGCCCGTGGCTGACCGCATTCCGCCGGCGCCGGAAGCTCTCGCGGAAGCGCGCGAACGTTCGGGCTGGCGGCGGCTGGAATTCGACGCGGAGGGGCGCCGCGCGCGCCAGCCGGGCGGGTTGCAGCTGGACTTCTCGGGCATCGCCAAGGGCCACGGGGTCGACCGTGCCGTGCGGGCGCTGGAACGCGCCGGCCACAGCTGCTTCCTGCTCGAAGTCGGCGGAGAACTGGCCGCGCGCGGCCTCAGGCCGGATGGCTATCCGTGGTGGGTCGATATAGAGACGCCGCCCGAAGCCGACCTCGCCGAGATCCGCATCGGTCTGACCGGCATGGCGGCGGCGACCTCGGGCGATTACCGCCGCTTTGTCGAGGCCGAGGGCACCCGCTTCGCCCATACGCTCGATCCCCGCAGCGGTGCGCCTCTGGCGGGGGCGGTGCCCTCGGTCACCGTGCTGCATCCGGAATGCATGATTGCCGATGCGCTCGCGACCGCGATCACCGTGCTCGGCCCCGATCGCGGCATCGCGCTGGCCGAAGAGGCGCAGGTCGCCGCGATCCTGCTGCTGGAAGACCGCGGCGGGTGGAGCCGGCGCCTGTCCTCTCGTGCGCAGGCGATGGCCGAAGCGTGAGCGAAACCGCCCGCCTGCTGATCGCCGCCGCAGCGAGCGGCGCCTGGCTCACGCTGACCGGCGCGACCGCCTGGCATCACCGCGCGCGCCGCGCTGCCCCGCTGGCGCGCGGCACGGTGCTGGTCGCCTATGCCAGTCAGACCGGAACCGCTGCCGCCTATGCCAAGGCGACGGCGAATGCGCTCGAAGCTTCGGGCCGGCAGGTTGCGCTAACGTCGTTTGCGCGGCTGACGCCCGCAATGCTCGCCGATACGGACGAGGCGCTGTTCCTCGCCGCGACCACCGGGGAGGGCGATCCGCCCGACGATGCGGCGGGCTTCCTGCGCAAATTCTCGGCAGCGCCGCTCCGGCTTGAAAGCCTGCGCTATGCGTTGCTCGCGCTGGGGGATTCGCACTACCGGGATTTCTGCGGCTTCGGCCGAGCGCTCGACCGGCTCCTGCGCGATGCCGGTGCGGTCCATGCGGCCGATCCGGTCGAGGTCGATCAGGCCGACCCGGGGGCGCTGCGCCATTGGCAGCAGAATTTGCGCCTGTTCGGCGCCGCGGTGACGCTGCCCGACTGGGAAGCGCCGCGTTATTCCGAATGGAAGCTGGCCGAACGCGAGCTGCTGAACCCAGGCAGCCCGGGCGGGGCGATGTTCCGCATCCGGCTGGAGCCGGCCGGCGAGCTGCCCGCATGGGAAGCGGGCGACATCGCCGAAATCTATCCGGGGCTGGCGGCCGAGGCGCTATCCGCCGCGCCGGCGCTGCCGCACCGCGACTATTCGCTCGCGACGATCCCGGCGGAGGGCGGCGCCGGGCTGGTCGTGCGCCTGTTCAAGGACGAGCAGGGCCGCAGCGGGCTCGGCTCAGGCTGGCTGTGCGAAGATGCTGCGCCCGGCGCGGCGGTGGCCCTGCGGATCCGCTCCAATCCCAGGTTCCACACACCGGAAGCCGCCACGCCGCTGATCCTGATCGGCAATGGCACCGGCATCTCGTCGCTGCGCGGACATCTCGTGGCGCGCGGGGGCGGCACCCGCAACTGGCTGATCTTCGGCGAACGCGATCCGCTGCATGACCGGCCCTTCGCCGCGGAGCTCGACGCATGGCTGCACGATCGCCATCTGGCGCGGCTGCAGCGGGTGTTTTCACGCGCGGGGACCGGGCAGCGCTATGTCCAGCACGCGCTGGCGGCCGAAGCGGACTTACTGCGCGAATGGGTCGCTGCCGGCGCGGTGGTGATGGTTTGCGGCAGCGTCGCGATGGGCGAAGCGGTGGACGAGGCGCTGCGCGAGGCCCTCGGCGCTGGGCCGCTCGACGCACTGCAGGACGAAGGGCGCTATCGCCGCGATATCTACTGACGGCCCGCTGGTGGAGGCCGCTCAGGTCTCCGACCACAGCCGCAGCAGATTGTGATAGACCCCGGTCAGCTGCAGCACCGCCTCGTCGTCGGCGCCTTCGGTGGTCAGCGTCTGGATCGAGGTATCCATCTGGAACAGCATCTGGCGCTGGTTGTCGCTGCGCACCAGGCTCTGGATCCAGAAGAACGAGGCCAGCCGTTCACCCCGCGTGACCGGCTCGACGCGGTGGAGGCTGCTCGATGGATAGATCACCGCATCGCCCGCGGGCAGCGCCACCGCATTGTCTCCATAAGTGTCGCGGATCACCAGGCGGCCGCCGTCGTATTCGTCCGGATCGTTGAGGAACAATGTGCAGGAGACGTCCGAGCGCAGCCATTCGGCCTCGTCCAGGTTCATCACCGAACCGTCGATGTGAAAGCCGTATTCGCCGCCGCCGGCATAGCGGTTGAACCGCGGCGGCAGGATCTTGCGGGGTAGCGCGGCGGCGAAGAACAGCGGGCTGCGCTTGAGCGCGGCCAGCACCGCGCGGCCGAGTTCCGCCTTCAGCGGCGAGGTATCGGGCAATTGTTCGTTGCGTTTGACGCGCGCGCCCTGCGCCCCCACCGTTTCGCGGCCGTCGGTCCAGTCGGCACCGTCCAGCCTGCGGCGGAATTCCGCGACTTCATCCGGGGTGAGGATCTCGGGAAGGTGCAGCAGCATGTCGTATCCAGACGCCAAAAACGAAAACAGGGCGGGAGATTAGCTCCCGCCCCATAGACATTTAATTGATGAGGATCAGAAGTTGAAATCCGCACTGAACAGGAACGTCCGCGGCGTTCCCGGCGAGTAGCGGTATCCGCTCTTGTTGATCGAGGTGATGTAGTCCTTGTCGAACAGATTGTAGGCGTTCACCCGCAGCTTGATGTTCTCGGTGACCGCGTAGGACGCGATCGCATCGGCGACCACGTAGCCGTCCGTCTCCTTCGGCGTGCCGACCGCGCCGTCCGTGCCGCGATGCAACCCGCTTACGTAGCGGACGCCGCCGCCTAGTTCGAGGCCGAAGGGCAGGCGATAGGTGGTCCACGAAGTGAAGGAATCGTCAGGCGAGTAGGTCAGATTGTAGCTGCCGTCGGCAGTCACGACCGAGCCGTTCAGCACCTTGGTCTTCTGGTGGGTGTAGCCGGCCGAGATCGACCAGGCATCGGTGATGTTGCCGACCACCGAGACCTCGATGCCCCGCACGCGCTTGGATCCGCTCTGGATATCCAGCAGGTCGGACGAGTTGATCTCGTTCAGTACCTTGGTCTGGAAAACCGCGGCGTTGACGGCGAGCCTGTCGCCCAGCGCGCTCCACTTCACGCCGGCCTCGAGCGTCTTGGCCTTCTGCGGATCCATATTCGGATTGGCCGCACTGGTGGCGGAGGTGCTGAGGGTGAAGTTATCACCGCCCGGAGGCTGCTGCGAAATCGCGTAGTTGGCGTAGATGCTCACGGCTTCGACCGGCTTGACCACTGCGCCAAGCTTCCAGTTGAACAGCGTGTCCTTTGCTTCGAGGTCGAGCGTACTGGTGACGTAGGTTGTCTTGTAGCGATCGAAGCGCACACCGCCGGTGATCAGCAAATGCTCGTCGAACAGCTTGGCCGTATCGAACAGGTAGAACGAGGCAGTCTCGGTCTGGCCCTTTGAGAGGGCGCCATTGCGTGAAACGGCCACGGCGTCGGCGACGTCCCATTGGGGATCGTAGAGATTGGCGGCGGGGCGAGGAGTGCCGGTGACTGTCAGACCCCACGCGAAATAGCGCTCGCGGGTGAGTTCGATTCCGGTGCTGAGATTATGCTCGATCCCGCCCGTCGCGAAGTCTGCCCGCAGGTTGAGCTGGTCGGTCAGGATATCGTTCTTGGCATCCTTGGTGGTCGTGCTGCTGCGTGCAAGCGTGTAGGTCGAGAGATCGTTGATGTCGGTATATTTGACGTTGGCCGCGGTGCTCATGAACGAGGTGAGCAGGTAGTCTTGCTTGGTCTGGCCCCACCGGGTGGTGTTGCTCAGCTTCAAGCTGTCCGAGAAATCGTGTTCGAGGATAAGCGTGGCCATGCCCGCTTCGACATCGTCATGATCGGCGCGCGTGCCGTAGAAATTCGACGAGTCCACCGGATGGCCGATCAGCGCCTCCTGGCCCGCGTAGGGCGTCCAGCTGTCAAGCCCGATCACCGGCACAAAGCCGTCGGGCACGTTGTTCTGGTCGACGTAGAGCAGGTTGAGGGTGGCGCGCGTGTCGGTACCGATACCAACGCCGAAGGAAGAGGCGAGGCCGACGCGCTGGTTTTTTACACGGTCGCGGCCCGGGACGTCGCTGTCCTGCCACACAGCGTTGAGGCGGAAGGCGGAATTGGGGATCGCTTCGAGCGGTTGGTTGATGTCGACGGTGCCGCGTTTCTGGCCGTCCACGCCGGCCGAGATCGTGCCGGAGAGTGCGGAATCGAGCGAGGCCCGCTTCGAGACCATGTTGATCGCGCCGCTCGGGGCGCTGCGACCGTTGTCGGTGCCGGCCGGGCCTTTGGTGATCTCGACCTGTTCGGTGTTGAAGATGTCGCGCGAAATCGAGCCGAGATCGCGGACGCCGTCGACGAAGATGCTGCTCGACGTGTCAAAGCCGCGCATGCGGATCGCGTCGCCGGTAGTGGTGTTGCCGTTTTCGCCGGCATAGAAAGCGCCGACGCCCGGGGTGTTGCGCAGCGCTTCGCTCAGCGTGGTAGCGCCCTGCTGGTTGAACACTTCCTTGCTGATCACCTGGATCGTCTGCGGGGTATCCTGCAGCTTCTGGGTGAACTTGGGCGAGGAAACAGTGTCGATCTTGATGCTGTCGTCGATCACGGTGTCGGTCACCGTCACGCCGCCGAGAGCCTTGGGCTCTTCATCGGCGGTCTGCGCGGCGGCCATCTGCGGCACGAACACCGAGCCGAAGCAGGTCAGCGCGAGGAACGCATGCTTCCTGGACGAGCGGCTGACGGGTTTGGTCATGATTTTCGGATCCCTGTTCTTGTTGGCGTTGCAGGCCGCCTATTGCGAATCATTATCAACGTCAATTGAGAATAGTTCGCGTTATCAAAATAAACGGACTGCAAGGCGTTGCGGGAAAGGGAGCCGTTGACGGGCAGGGTTGCAGGAACGGCGGCGTACGCCTTAGGCATGAGGCTGGATCGGCGCGCGGTGCGGGGAGCCCGGCTCAGCTACGCAGAACGAAAGGTATCTTGACCTCGCCGCGCACTGCGACCGCTGCACCATCGCGTTTGAACGGAGTCCAGAGCCATTTCTTGACCGCGGCGAGCGCCGCCTTGTCGAGCTTGTCGAAGCCGCTGCTCTTCGCGATCGAGATTTCCTGCACTTCGCCGCTCGGGGCCAGCACCACCGCCAGCACCACGGTGCCCTGCTCGCGGTTGCGGCGGCATTCGACCGGATAGCTTGGCGGCTTGGCCGATAGCAGATTGCCGGACAGGTCGCTCGACTGGGTGGAGGGGGCGGCTTTCGGCGCGGCCGGAGGGGCGGTGACGGGAGCGGGCGGGGCATCGACCGCCGCTCGCGGCGCGGGCGCCGCGGCAAGGGGGATCGCCGGGGCCGGGATCTGCGCGATCTGCTGCGGGGCGGGAACGGGGGCTGACATCAGCGGCGCTTCGACCGGCTCCGCCGCCTTTTCGGGCTGCTTGGGCGCGGCAGGCGGCGTGTCGCGCAATTCCACCATCGCCAGCCGCGTGGCCTCATGCTTGCGGCCGTGGATGTTCATCAGGAACAGCGACGAAACCAGGCCTGCGGTAAGCAGGATCGCAGCCGTCAGCGGCATCACGCTGACCCCGCGCGACGTCGCGTAGCCACCGCGGGTGCGGCCCTCGAACGCCTCGAACGAGACGCGATCCTCAAGCGGGATCGGCGCGAAATGCACGGTCATTGAAGGCTGTCACCTTATATTGCGAGTCATTCGCATAAAGGTGGGAACTCTCTAGGACAAGCGCAAATCTTAGCAGATTGCGCCTTTTCACCCGTGAGGCAGCCTATGGCGTGGGAGGCATCGTCCAGCCGCCACCCATTGCCGCATAAAGCGTGACACTGGCTTGCAGCAGGTCCGCGCGCGCCTGCGCCAGCGCCAGTTCGGCGCTGAGCAATCCGCGCTGGGCGTCGAGCTGCTCGAGATAGGTCGTATAGCCGGCCTGATAACGCCGGATCGCATGGCCCAATGCCTCGCGCAGCGCGTCGCGCTGCGCGGTGAGGGCGCGTTCCTGATCCTGCAGCGTCGCCAGCGCCGCAAGCGCGTCGTCCACTTCGCGAAACGCAGTCAGCGCAGTTCCACGATAGGCAAAGGCAGCCTGGTCGCGGACCGAAGCGGCCTCGTCGAGCTGGGCGGTCAGGCGTCCGCCCGAGAACAGCGGCGCGAGGATGCTGCCGCCGAGCGAGAACAGCACGGTCGGGTCGAGGCCCTTGGTGAACAACAAGCCGGTCGATCCGGTCAGCTGGAGATTGGGCAGGAAGGCCTTGCGCGCGGCGGAGAGCGAACGGTCGCTGGCGGAAAGCTGGTATTCGGCCTGGGCGATATCGGGCCGCCTGCGGAGCAGTTCGGACGGCAGGCCGGCAGGCACCGGCGGGACGCTGAGCGCGGTCAGCTCGGCGGCGCGCGCGATCGCGCCGGGCACGTCGCCCGCCAACTGGCTCAGCGCGTTTTCCTGCTGTGCGATTGCGCGCCGGAGCTGCGGCACGAGTGCTGCGGCCGCCTGATATTCGGCCTCGGCCTGGTTCAGCTCCAGCCGGGAGGTGTAGCCGGCGTCGGCGCGCGAGCGGGCGATGCGCAGCGCTTCGGACCGCGAGGCGAGCGTATCCTGCGTTACCGCCAGCCGGGCATCGTAGCCGCGCAGCGCGATATAGCCGCGCGCCGTCGCCGCCGCGACCGAGAGCACCGCCGCATCGTGCGCCGCCTGGCTCGCGAGATAGCGTTGGCGTGCCGCACCGGCGAGGTCGGCGGTGCGCCCAAACAGATCGACTTGCCACGAAGCCTGAATCGTCGGCTCGGCAGCGAGGGTTGTCCGGGGCTGGCCGAAGGCGTCGATGCTGCGCTCGTCGCTTACCGCCGGCCCGGCGCTGACCGAGGGCAGCAATTGCGCGCGCGCTGCACGTTCCTGCGCCAGTGCCTGCCGCACCCGCGCGGCGGCGACGGCGATGTCGGTGTTATGCGCGATCGCGCGCTCGACCAGCGCGGTCAGCTGCGGATCGCCGTAGCGGTTCCACCAGTCTGCGGTGAGCGCCTCGCTCGCCCCGGTCGGGCTGCGCCAATCGGCCGGAGGGACTACTTGCGTGGCCTCGGGGGCAGGGCGCTCTTGCAAGGCGCAGCCCGCGAGGGCAGTGGCCAGGGCAAGACCGGCGAGGGTTCTCACCGCACCGGCCCGGAAGCGGTATCGACCGTGGCCTCCACCGACATGCCCGGCCGCAACCGCTTCGCCAGTTCCTGCCGCGGATCGATCGAGATCCGCACCGAAATCCGCTGCGCCACCTTCACGAAATTGCCGGTCGCATTGTCGGACTTGAGCACCGCGAATTCCGACCCGGTCGCCGGAGCGATCTGGGCCAGCCGACCGTAAACGCGGGCGCCTTCCAGCCCGTCCACGTCGAACCAGGCGCGCTGCCCCGGGGCCATCCGCGCGGTCTGGCCTTCCTTGTAATTGGCCGTGACCCACAGCGTGTCGGGCACCAGATAGGTCAGTTGCGAGCCCGAGGTGACATATTGCCCGACCCGCACCCCGACTGCGCCCAATTGCCCGTCGCGCGGGGCGACGATCACCGTGTGGCCAAGGTCGATCTTCGCCAGTTCCAGCGCAGCGCGCGCCTGTTCGACCGCGGCTTCGAGCGCGCCGCGGTTGACGTCGGTCGAACGCACATCCTGCCGCGCGATCTCGCGCCCGGCGCGGGCCTGTGCCACCGCTGCCTGCGCCTGCAGCAGGGCCGCGCGGGTCTGGTCGCGCTCGCGCAGTGAGACCGAGCCGTCGGCCACCAGATCGTCAACCCGGGCCATGTCGGCGCGGGCGCGGGCCAGTTGGGCCTCGGCACTGCCGATCTCGGCCTGCCGGGCGGTTTCGCTCGCGGCGCGCGAATTGCGGGTCTGCGCGGAATTGGCGAGGTTGGCGATCTGCGCGGCAAGGTTCGCCTCGGCCTGCTGCACCCGTTGGCGGTAGATCGCATCGTCGATCCGCGCGAGCACCTGGCCGGCCTTGACCTGCTGGTAGTCCTGCACCGTGACTTGGGTGACATAGCCGGTCACCTGCGGGCTGATCAGCGTGGTCTGGCCCCGCACATAGGCATTGTCGGTCGTTTGCTGGGCGGAGGTGAACGGCGGCAGGCCCCAGGCGTAGAGCACCGCGAAAATGCCGACGAGGGCCATCGCGACGATCGTCGCCGTCATCCTGGTCGATCGCGTGGGCGGCAGCCATCCCGCCGGCGTATTCGCCACCACCGGCGTCTCGATCGGCTCGGCCTGGCGGCGGTCTTCCGCCGTGACGGCGGCGGCCGATGCGGGAGGGGTAGGTTCGTCAGCCATCAATTTCCTCCTGCACTGCCCCGCATGCGCGCCAGTGCGGCGAGGGGTTCGGCCATCGGGTGAACCCCGCTGCGGCGTACCCGCAGCAGCCACAAGCCCCAAAATAGCAGCGACGCGATCGAAAGCGCGGCGATCAGCATGAACACGTCGTTCCAGGCAAGGATATTCGCCTCGCGGCTGACCTGCTGCGACAGCAGCGCCGCGCCCTGGGCCTGACGCAATACAGGATCGCCGATCACCGGCCCGTAGGCTCCGCCATATTGCTGCAGCGCGCCGGCCACGGTCGGATCGGTCGGTACGATCGTCTGCACCAGCATCTCGGAATGGAACCGCTCGCGCAGGATCTGGAAGCTCCCGAGCCCCGCCGCGCCGGCAAGGCCACCGACCGACTGGGTGATGCTGAAGATCGCCGAAAAGCTGACCAGGTGGTTGGGCCCTTTCACCATCGCGCGCAGGATTCCGATCAGCAGCGTCGGGCCCATGAAGAAGATCGCGGCGAAAGCGATCAGCGCCTGGCTGAAATAGAGATTGTCCGGCCCGGTGAGGTTGGTCGCGTCGCTATCGAGCACCGAGCCGACCGCGATCAGCGCGAGCGAGAACATGATCGGCCAGCCGAGCTTGAGCGGGTTGACCGTTAGCGCGCTGGCGATCAGCCCCGCCACGGTGGCAAGGGTCACCACGGCGAACAGCGTGACATACTGGTCGTTGGTCATCCCGAGCGAGGTGAGCAGCCCGACCGCGCCGACCCCCTGTTCGGAAAGCAGGACCCGGACCGAGACCGCCACGGCCGCGAAGCGCAGCACGTCGGCACTTGCCATCCAGCGGATATTGAGCAGCGGGTTGGCGCGGTTGTGCTCGATCGCGATCGCCGCGGCCAGCAGCGCGATCGCGCCGCACAGCGTGTAGCCCATCCAGCGGGCCTCGACCCACCACTCGGTGCGCCCGAGCCCGAGCACCGCGGACAGCATGCCGACCCCGACCGCGTAGAGCGGGAAACTCACCGCATCGAGCGGTTCGAATGCCTTGATCCGTTCGCTCGGCGGCAGGCGCAGCGCGCCCACCGCCGCGAGGGACAGCAGGGCCAGTCCGAACTCGAACACGTAGAGCGTGTGCCATTGCGAATATTCGAGCAGTTCGGGCGAGAACATCCGTGCCAGCGGAGTCGCGAGCTGGGGGATGCCGATCCCGAGCACAATGCCTTTTAGGCGCCATTTCGCGGGCATGCCCTGGATCAGATAGAGCAGCCCGACCGAACTCAGCGCGCTCGCGGCGATCCCGCTCAGCCCGCGGACGATCAGCGCGGTCGCGAAGCCGTGGACGAACACATGGCCGAGCGTGACGAGCGCGTAGAACGGCAGGAAGATCCGGATCATCGGGATCAGCCCGAATTGCTGGCGGAATTTCACCAGCAGCAGGCTCATCGAGACGTTGGTCATCACATAGACCGTGCTGAACCAGGCCGATTGCGCGGTATCGAGCTCCAGCCCCCCCGCGATGCTGGTCAGATTGACCGAGCCGAGCGCATTGCCGAGGCCGCCGGTCAGGCCGACCAGGCTCCCGATCAGGACATAGGCGAGGCGCCGGTTGGTCGGATGCTCGGGCGTGGCTGGAGAGCCGGGCAGCAGCCCCCGCTCATGCGGTTTGAAGACATATGCGGTCTCGTCTTCGCTCAAGCCGGCGTCCCTGTTGCGCCGCTACCTCTTCGGCAGCGCATAAGCGATAACCTCGTCTCCGATCGGCGTCTCCATGAAATGATGACCGCCGGCCACGATCACCAGATATTCTCGGCCATTCGCCTCGTAAACCATCGGCGTCGCCTGGCCGCCGGCCGGCAACGTGTCGGTCCACAAGGTCTTGCCGCTTGCCAGATCGACCGCGCGGATTAGATTGTCGGTCGCCGCGGCGATGAAGATCAGCCCGCTCGCGGTGACCACCGCGCCGCCGTTGTTGGGCGTGCCGATCGTCAGCGGCAGCATCGACGGGATGCCGAACGGCCCGTTCGTGCGCACTGTGCCCAGCGGGCGATCCCAGATCGTCTTGCCGGTCGCCATGTCGATCGCGCGCAGCCCGCCATAGGGCGGCTGTTTGCACAGCATGCCGGTGAAGGGCAGGCGCCAGCCGGCATTGACGTCGATCGCATAGGGCGTGTGCGCCTGCGGATCGCCCGCGCCTTCTGCGCCGCCGATCTTGCCGCGCGCCTGGTTGCGCGGCGCCCAGCCCATCTTGTCCGCTTCCTTGCGCGGCACCAGCCTGACGTAGTTCGGCATGTCGTTGTAATTTGCCACGATCACTCCGCGGCGCGGATCGACCGCGATGCCGCCCCAGTCGGTCCCGCCATTGTAGCCGGGATATTCGATCGAGCGGCGATCGCTTTCGGGCGGGGTGTAGAAGCCCTTGTAACTCGCTTTGCGGAACTGGATCCGGCAGACCATCTGATCGATCGGCGACATCCCCCACATGTCCCGCTCGGTCAGGTCCGGCTTCCTCAAATTGTGCCACAGCGAAACCTGCTGCGTTGGCGCGCGCTGGGCCGGCTCGACCCCGCCACCCGGTGCGCGAATGGTTCCGACCGGGGTAATCGGCTGGCCGGTGCGCCGGTCGAGGA
This sequence comes from Candidatus Andeanibacterium colombiense, assembly GCA_029202985.1. Taxonomy (GTDB): domain Bacteria; phylum Pseudomonadota; class Alphaproteobacteria; order Sphingomonadales; family Sphingomonadaceae; genus Andeanibacterium; species Andeanibacterium colombiense. The sequence goes on from CP119316.1 coordinate 3,401,923, forward strand.
TATAGATGTCGCCCTGCTTCGACGGCAGCACCAGCGCCGGTACGCCCTGATAGTCGATCAGCGTCGCCTGCGCGCCGAAGTCGTAATCCCACACGTCCTTCTTGACCGCCTGGAAGCGCCAGCGCGGCTTGCCGGTCAGTACGTCCAGCGCGACCAGCGAAGTCGCGTAGTCGTTCTCCGGCGGGCGGCGCTCGCTGCTATAATAATCGGCGGCGGCATTACCCATCGGAAGATAGACGAGGCCAAGCTGCTCGTCGCCCGAGGTGGGCGTCCAGGCATTCGGAGTCCCGCGCGCCCATTCCTGCCCGGGTGGTGGATAACCGTTCCAGTCCGGGTGCATCATGTCCCATGCCCAGCGCAACTTGCCGGTGACCGCGTCGAAGCCGCGGATCACGCCCGAGGGCGCCCACCGGTCCTGCCCGTCGAGCACCTGGTGCCCGGTCACGACCACGCCCTTGACGATGGTCGGCGGCGAATTGATCGAAACATATCCGGGCGGGGTGTTGCCCATGCCGATCTTGGTATCGACCTGGCCGTGGGTCCCGAAATCCTCGCACACCCGGCCGGTCTTCGCATCGAGCGCGAACAGCCGCGCATCGAGCGTACCGAACACGATCCGCGCGGCGCAGGGTGCATCGGCGGTGGCGCCGGGCACCTGGTAATAGGATACGCCGCGGCAGGCGGCGGTATAGGGGATCGCATCGTCCGATACCTGCGGATCGAACTTCCAGCGCTGCTTGCCGGTCGCCGGATCGAGCGCGACCACCCAGTTCTTCGGCGTACAGACATACAGCGTGTCACCGACCTTGAGCGGGGTATTCTCCGCGCCGTAGGTCCCCGCGACCGCGGCGGATGAGGGCATGTCGCCGGTGTGGATCATCCACGCACGTTCGAGCCCGCCGACATTGGCCGGGGTGATCTGCGCCAGCGGAGTAAAGCGCCGCGCGGCGTAGGAGCCGCCATAGGCGGGCCAGTCGGCGGCCGCCTGCAACAGGGAAGGATCCGCCATCTGGCCGTGAAGGCCGGGCAGGGGTTGGAGCACCGCATGCTCGTCGGCCATTCCGATCGCCGTTCCACTGACGATCGCGACCCCCAGCAGCGCGGCCATGCTGGCAAGGGCATTCCGCCACCGCCGGCCGCCACGCGAAAGCGCCGCCATTGCCGGGATCACCGCCAACAGCAGCACCAACGGCGCGACAACCCGCGGCACCAGCGCCCAGCCGTTCAGTCCGGCTTCCCAGAAGGCCCAGACCACGGTCAGGACGAACACCACGACGTAGATCCAGCCGCCAAGGATATGGTGGCGTATCAACAGCGCGCCCGCGAGCAGCATCGCGATCCCGGTGACGACATAATAGAGCGATCCGCCGAGCGCGGCGAGCCAGCCTCCGCCGATCGCAAGCACCAGCCCGATCAATCCGACGAGCGCGCCGACCAGCGCGACCCCCCAATTCATGCGGCGGGGCCGGGTGAGTATATCCATGGCGCGAGTCCTTGGTGCCGCGGGATCGGGGCGCACTTCCGAAGCGAAGAACAGTGCTTTGCGTTCCGTGGACAGCGATGAACCGAGGGTCGGCGGCGACGGGCCGAAACCACCCATCCGGTGCATCGGGCGGGATCAAGTGCCCTGGGTACGGGCCGACAAAGCTTGCGCAGACAGGGCAGCCGTGAAAAAACCGCGGGGAGAAAAGACAGGGAGAATCCAATGGGCTTTCGAATGACGCGCGGCCATGCGCTGTCTCTGGCGGGGACGGCGCTCGCGATCGGTCTAGCCGCTCCGGCGGTTCCGCAAGACGGCGCCGAGGGTGGGAGCGCGCGGCGCTGTACCGCGATGGCCCAGGCGGCGTCCGGTGACGATGTCAGGATCACCTCCGCCGCTCATGTCGATGCCTCGGCGGCGACCACCGGCGGCTTCGGTGCCACGCCGGCGCTGCCAGCCCATTGCCGCGTCGAAGGCACGGTCGGCCAGCGCAAGGGCAAGGGCGGCAACGATTACGGCATCCATTTCGCGATCGCTTTGCCCGACCAGTGGAGCGGGCGTTTCCTGCTGCAGGGCGGGGGCGGGCTCAACGGCTCGGTCAATCCGCCGATCGGCCCGGTCGCTTCCGATAACCGCCCGGCGCTGGCGCGGGGCTTCGCGGTGATCAGCAGCGACAGCGGCCACCAGGGCGCGGTGTTCGACCAGAGCTTCATGGCCGACCAGCGCGCCGCGCTCGATTTCGCCGAGACCTCGGTCAACACGGTCGCGCTGCTCGGCAAGGCGATCACCCGCGCCTATTACGGCAAGGCCGCCGCGCACAGCTATATGACCGGCTGCTCGACCGGCGGGCGCGAGGGGATGCTCGCCTCGCAGCGCTACCCCGAATTGTTCGACGGGATCGTGATCGGGGCCCCGGCGATGCGCGCGGGCGATTCCAACCTCGGCGTCGAATATACCCAGACCCTGTTCAACGCCGCGGCGCCGAAGGATAAGCAGGGCAAGCCGATCATGAGCCTGGTGCTGACCGATGCCCAGCGCAAGACGATCCTCGACGGCGTGCTCGCCCAGTGCGATGCGCTCGACGGGCTCAAGGACGGGATGATCGAGAACGTCGCCCAGTGCGATTTCAAGCCCCGCAAGCTGCTCTGTGCGAAAGGCAAGACCGAAGGCTGCCTCGGCGCCGGCCAGGTCGCGGCGCTGGAGAAGGGCTTCGCGGGGCCGTTCGACAAGGCCGGCTACCCGATCTACGCACCGATGGCCTTCGACACCGGGATCGCGGCCAAGCCGATGGGCTATCTGCCCTCCGGCGGCCCAGGCCCGTTCGGGCCGCCGAGCACCGCGACCACGATCGACCTCGATGCGCGGGTCCATGCGCAGCGGCAGGACGCGGCCGGGCGGCTGACCGACACTCCCTATTGGACCAATCTCAACACCTTCCTCGATCGGGGCGGCAAGATCATCTACTTCCACGGGGTGTCGGACTTCTGGTTCTCGCCGCTCGCGACCTGGGATTATTACCAGCGCGCTGCGGCGACCAACGGCGCTGCCTTCACCGATGCCAGCCGGTTCTACATGGTCCCTGGCATGCTCCATTGCGGCGGCGGCAACAGCTTCGACCAGTTCGACCTCCTCGGCCCGCTGGTCGAGTGGGTCGAAAGCGGCAAGGCGCCTCAATCGGTCACCGCGCATCGCAGCGCCAGGGTGGACGAGACCCGGCCGCTGTGCCCCTATCCTGCCCATGCGCAATATGTCGGCGGCGATGCGAGCAAGGCTGCGAGCTTTGCCTGCAAGGCTCCGGCCTGAGGCCGGCGCGCTTCGCCGCCGCCGGCGAGTCCGGGCTGCGCCGGTAGCTGGCTGAGGTCCCCGCTCGCGCGGGGACCCGGAGGGGCGGGCCGCCTAGCTCTTCGGCACCGCGCAGCTGAAGCTCGTCTCCACCGCGGTGTCGCCCGAACCCTTGTATTCCGGCACCATCGGATAGGGGCACAGCGGGCGTGACAAAGGCGCACGCGGCGGCGCGGGCGGGGTGCCCGGCATCGCGGCCGCCAACGCGGTCGGTCGGGTCGCTACGATCCGGTTCGGCGCGAGGCCGCTGCTGGCCCATGTGTCGATCGTGCCGAGCGTGTCGAACTCCGAAGTCCCGTCGCCGCCCGAGCAGTGATCCATCCCCGGAACCATGAACAGACGCAGCTGGTTCTGCGCGCTGGCGAGCGGGAGCGCGCCATAGAGGCTGTGATAGAACGCCAGCGTGTTGTTCGCCGGGATCAGCCCGTCGGTCCAGCCGTGGCTCAGCAGCAGCCTGCCGCCGCGCGCGAAGAACGGTGCGAGGCCGTCATAGGGCACGTCGAGCATTCCGGCGCCATATTGCCGGGCGTCCGCAAGGCCGGCGGTATATTCCATGCCCTTCCAGTCCCATCCCTGCTGCGTTCCGTAGGTCAGCAGGTGGAAATAATCATAGGCGACCGGGAAAGGCTGCGGGCCGGAAACCAGCGCGGCGAGCTGCATTTCAGCCCCGCGCGGCCATCCGGGCAGCAGCCACTGGCCGTTCCCGCCACGCACGCCGTCATAGAGCCCGCGCACTGCGTTCACCTGCGGCTGGGTCAGGCAGCTGCCGTTCTCCCCCGGCTTGCACAGCAGCGCGGCGGGATCGAAGTTGCAGGCGTCGGGCCGGGCGACGAGCCCGTCCTCCAGCCCGTCGAGCTTGTCGCACTGGCGGATCACCGCGGCGTGGACCGTGCCGAGCACAGCAGGGGTCAGCGCCGCACCGGGCTCGCGCTTGGTCACCCAATTCGCCCACATGCTCTGGGTCATCAGGCTGGTCATCGGATTGGCCGGGGCCATCGCCGAGATCGCGTCGTAATCGTCCGGATAGCGATAGGCTTCCATCAGCCCCTGACGCCCGCCGGTGGAGCAGGCGTTCCAGAACGACAGCTTGGGCGCCTTGCCGTAAAGCGCCTTGACCGCCGCCTTGCCGGTCACGGTCATCAGATGGACCGCCCGGTGGCCGAAATCGACCAGCTTCTCCGGATGGCCAACTGCCCATTCGGCGGTCAGGCCACTGCCGCTGTGGCCGGTATCGGTGGTCGCGACAGCGTAGCCCTTCGACAATGGGTCGGCGAGTTGGGAATAGCTGAGCTGCCCCGCCCAGATGCCGTTGCCGATGCCGACGAACTTCCCGTTCCAACCCTTGGCCGGAAGCCAGACCTCGACCTTGATGTCGGAATCGGCGGTCGGGGTGAGGGTCGCCTGCACCCGGCAGAAGGCGGGCAGGTTCTTGTAAACCGCATTGCCGACACCCGGAGGCGGGCCGAAGGGGGCGGCGGGCTGCTCGAAAGCGCCGGGTGCGACCACTGCGGCAGAGGTCACCTTGCCCTGGCCGAGGTCGAGCTTTGCCAAATCGGCGCATCCGGCCGCCGCGGCAGGCGCGGCGAGGGCAAACAACGCGCTGCCCGCAAAGCAGCCGAAAGCGATTCGCAAGAATTTGTGCAGGCCTGTCATTACCCGTCTCCCCATGTTTTCACCTGTTTGCAGCGGGATAATACGCGCCGCGCGCGCTGTCCACCGCACAGCTCGCGCGGTTTTGCACCCGCTTGACGGCCCCGAGACTCATCTCTAGAGATGCTAATGAGAATTATTACTAATAAGAATCGGCCACCGCAGGGGTGGCGGTTCGGAGTGTCGGGCCGATCTCAGGACGGCCCCGATAACACCGCCGGAGGCCGAGACTTCTCCCTTGGCCCAGCGGTCGCCCGCCCCCGGTGCTCGGAAAGGCCGGGGGCGGGCATTTTTGTGCCACATGATCGCTCCGCCACAAGATGGTTGCGGATTGTACCCGTCGGCGGTTAGGTCGAACCTTCGATTGACGAGGGGCAGATGGCGGATTTTCCCGAAGACATTTTCACCGAACAGGATCCGGTCGATCCGCATGGGCTCGACAATCTTGGCCCGCTGCGGCGGCTTGCCGGGACCTGGGAAGGGCTGCGCGGGGTCGATATCAACCCCAAGGCCGACGGGCCCGAGACGCGGATGTATCTCGAACGGATCGTGATGGAGCCGATCGATCCACAGGCGAACGGGCCGCAGCTGCTCTACGGCCTGCGCTACCACGTCCATATCAACACGCCGGACGAGGCGATCACCTTCCACGACCAGGTCGGCTACTGGCTGTGGGAGCCGGACAGCGGGTTGGTGATGCAGACGGTCTCGATCCCGCGCGGGCAGGTCGCGCTCGCCAAGGGACAGGCCGCGCCGGGTGACGACAAGCTCACCGTCTCGGCCACCCGCGGCGAAACCGCCTACGGCATCTGTTCGACCGACTTCCTCGAATATGCGTTCCGGACCGATTCCTACACGCTCGAAGTCACCTTCAACCCCGACGGCACCTGGAGCTACGTCTCCGACACGATGCTGGCGGTGAAGGGCAAGGACGGGCTGTTCCAGCACCGCGACCGCAACACGCTGCACAAGGTCGCCGATCCCGAGCCCAATCCGCTCGCGCTGATCGAAGGCTGAGCCGCAAATTTGCGCATAAGAGCGGGAACGGGTTTGTCATAGTCCCGTCATTTCCCTAGCCGAACGGGAGGTTCGCGCCGGGCAGGGGATCAGGTACATGGCGGCACGCCAAATTGCAGTCTTGCCCTATCGCACGGAATCCCCGGCGATTGATGCGGCGATCCATATCCTGCTGATCAGCTCCCGTGGCACGGGCCGCTGGGTGATTCCGAAGGGCCGGCAGATTGCCAAGCTGGCGCCGCACGCCAGCGCGGCGCGGGAGGCCGAGGAAGAAGCCGGGGTTCTGGGCGCGACCTGCCCGGTCGCGCTCGGCTCGTTCCGTTACCGCAAGAGGCAGGAATCCGGAGCCTCCGTCTGGACCGATGTCGATGTGTTTCCGTTCGCGGTGACCGAGGAACTCGACAATTGGAAAGAGCAGGGCGAGCGCGAGCGGCGCTGGTTCACGCTGGCCGAAGCGGCCGATGCGGTGGACGAGCCCGATCTGCGCGATCTGATGCGCAGTTTCGGGCCGAACGAATTCATCGCGGCGACACAAACCCGTAACATGTTGGTCGCAGGGCGGCGCATGGTCGGGGCGGTCGGCGCAAAAACAGGGATAAGCACGATGTTCGGGTGGTTTCAGCGGTTGTTGCCGCAACAGGGCAATTTCTTCGAAATGTTCGAAGCGCATGCGACGACGCTGGTCGCCGGGGCGGATTCGCTCGCGCGCCTGCTCCAGGGCGGGGCGGGCAAGGCCGAGCACATCCGTGAGTTGCAGGAACGCGAGCACGACGCCGACGCGATCACCCGCGAAGTGCTCCAGACGGTGCGGCGGACCTTCCTGACCCCGTTCGATCGCGGGGCGATCACCAGCCTGATCGCCTCGATGGACGATGCGATCGACGAAATGCACCGCGCCGCCGGCACGACCGAGCTCTACGAGGTCAGTGAATTCGAGCCCGAGATGCGCGACATGGCCGCCAGCATCGTCGATGCCGCGCGGCTGACCGCCGAAGCGATCCCGCTGCTGCGCCGGATCGCCGACAACGGCCACCGGCTGCATGAGCTGACCGAGCGGATCGTGCGGATCGAAGGCCATGCGGACGAGATCCACGCGGCCGGGCTCAAGCGCATCTACAAGCAGATCGGCAAGAAGGACCCGCTGCAGTTCTTCGTCCGGCAGGAGATGTTCAAGCGGCTGGAGCGCGTGGTCGACCGCTTCGAGGATGTCGCGAACGAGATCGACGGCCTGGTGATCGATCACTCCTGATGGATCACGCGCTGGCTCTTCCGCTGTTGATCGCGCTCGTCATCATGGCGCTCGCGTTCGACTTCCTCAACGGGCTGCACGACGCCGCCAATGCGATCGCGACGGTCGTCTCGACCAAGCTGCTCAACCCGCTCCATGCGGTGATCTTCGCCGCGATCGGCAATTTCCTCGCCTATTGGATCGTCGGCCTCCACGTCGCCGAGACGGTCGGCAAGGGCATCATCGACAAGGATGCGGTGACGCCCGCGGTGGTGTTTGGCGCGCTGGTCGGGGCGATGTTCTGGAATGTCGTGACCTGGCTCAAGGGTATCCCCTCGTCGTCGAGCCACGCGTTGATCGGCGGGCTGCTCGGCGCGGGCATCGCCCACGCGGGGACCGGCGTGGTCGAATTCGACGGCACCAACAAAACAGTGCTGGCGATCTTCCTGTCGCCGATCATCGGCTTCTTCATCGCGATGGTGATGATGCTGGTGACCAGCTGGTTCTTCAAAGGCACGACGCCGCGCCAGGCCGACAGCAAATTCAAGGTGCTGCACCTGTGCTCCTCGGCTGCCTATTCGATCAGCCACGGCGGCAACGATGCCCAGAAGACGATGGGGATCATCGCGGTGCTGCTCTATTCGACCGGCCAGCTCGGCAGCAAGTTCTACGTCCCCGAATGGGTCGTGCTGTCATGCTACGCGGCGATCTCGATCGGAACCGTGTCGGGCGGGTGGAAGATCATCAAGACGATGGGCACCGGCCTGACCAAGCTCAACCACCATTCGGGCTTCTGCGCCTCCACCGCCGGCTCGATCGTGGTGTTCGGCGCGAGCGCGCTGGGCATTCCGGTCTCGACCACCCATGCGATCACCGGCAGCGTGGTCGGCACCGGCGCCGCCCGCCGCGCGAGCGCGGTGCGCTGGAGCGTCGCCAGCCGGGTGATCATCGCCTGGTTCATCACCATCCCCGCCAGCGGACTGGTGGGCGCCGCGTTCTATCTGCTGACGCGGCTGTTCTGAGGTCTCGCCAGGACGTTGAGGGTTACACAAGTTACATTCTGTCCGCCTGGGTGTCCGCGCTATTTTCCCCTATAAATTCAGGCACCTGCTCTTCGAGAGTGACACCTGGCGCCCGTGCGGAAAGAGAGCGCCTTTCCTGCGCAAGTGCCGTTGCCGTCCGGCGCTGATTGCGTGAATCGACAGGGTCAAAGAGCGGCCCCGAGCATGGCAAATCGAGCCCGTGTAGGAAAGCGGTTTGGGCTTGGAGAGGGGGCAGGGCGCAGCCCCTCTCCAACTTCGGCTAGCGAGCAAGCTGCGTATCCTCTCCCGCGAGGGGAGAGGAGCTAAGGTCACTTCCCGCCCCAGTCCTCATTCGCGCGCGCAATCAGATACTGGTGGATCGCTTCGGCATCCTCGGGCTTGAGGATGTCGGCGAAGCTTACCATGCCCTTGTCCTTGTAGATCCCGCCCAGCACGATGTCGTTGAACTTGGCGTGGGTCTCGGGCGTCAGGTGGCGCAGATCCTTGACCCCGCCAACCGCGAGGCGGCCGTGGCACTGGGCGCAGGTGTCTGCGAACAATTGCGCGCCCTTCTGGATCTGCGCCTCGGTGCCGCGCAGCGGCGGCGGCTGCGGGATCGGGTCGGCCTTGGCGAGCGCCGGGAGCTGCGCGGTGCCGCCCAGTTTGAACACCAGCAGGCGGGCGTTGGCGCGCGGGAGTTCGGTCCCTGCGCCGCGCTCGACCTGCCCCGCGCCGCCGCCCCAGCCGGCGTTGACCGCGATATATTGCACACCGTCGAGCATATAGGTGATCCCGCCCGCGACCGGCGCGCTCTGGGTCGGGAATTCCCACAGGACCTTGCCGCTGCGCGCATCGAATGCGGCGAAGGTCTGCTTGGTGGTGCCTTCGAACACGAGGTCCGACGCGGTCACCATCACCCCGCCGTTGCCGTGGCGCGGCAGCGGGACCTGCCAGGCGACCTGCTGCTTGACCGGATCCCAGGCGGTGAGAAACGCCTTCTCGTCCGCGTCGGCGAGCTTCTGCAGTTCCATCCGCTTCTTCAGCGCATCGCCCGAATAGCCGCCCCAGCCGCTGTTCGACCGGAATGGCTGCGGGGTCCAGCCATCCTGCCGGGCATAGACGAAGCCCGACTGATAGGATGGGAAATAGGCCAGCTTCGTGCGCGGGCTATAGGCCATCGGGAACCAGTTGTGCCCGCCGCCGGGGCCCGGATAGACCAGCGCCGGATCGGTGGTGTAGCGCACCGCCGGATTGATATTGGGACGGCCGTTTTCGTCGAAGCCGAGGTTCCAGTTGGTCTTCACGAACGGCTTGGCGCTGATCAGCTTCCCGGTCTTGCGATCGAGCACATAGAAGAACCCGTCCTTCGGCGCCTGCATCAGCACCTGGCGCGGCTTGCCGTCGATCGTGAGATCGGCCTGGATCATCGAACTGGTGCAGGTCCAGTCCCATTCCTCGCCCGGAAGCATCTGGTAGTGCCAGGCGTAGCTGCCGTCCTTCGCATTGAGCGCGACGATCGAGCAGGTGAACAGATTGTCGCCGCCGCCGGGGCTGCGGTAGAATTGGGTGTGCGGACTGGAATTGCCGGTGCCGACGAATACGAGCTTGTTGACCGGATCGTAGGCGATCGAATCCCACGGATTGGCCCCGCCGCCGAGCGTCTTCCACATGCCTTCGTCGGACCAGGTCTTGCGCATCATCGCGATGACCGGGTCCGAGGCTTCGCCGTCGAGCTTGTCTTCGGGGTTCGGGGTGAGGAAGAACTTCCAGCGCTTCTTGCCGGTGTTAACATCCCAGGCAGCGACGAAGCCGCGCACGCCGAGGTCGCCGCCCGACTGGCCGACCACCACCATATCGCCGAACACACGCGGCGCGCCGGTGATCGAATAGGCGTAGCTGGTCCCTTCGGGAAAGGTCTGGGTGGTCCAGAGGGGTTTGCCGGTCTTGCGGTCGAGCGCGATCAGGCGGCCGTCGAGAGTGCCGATAATCACCTTGTTGCCCGACATCGCGAGCCCGCGCGCGACCGGTTCGCAGCACGCATAGCGGCCATATTCGCGCGGAACCTGCGGGTCGTAGGTCCAGAGCTTCTTGCCGGTCTTCGCATCGTAGGCGCTGGTGATGTTCCACGCGAGCGTGTTGTAGAGCACCCCGTCGGCATAGATCGGGGTCGCCTCGATCCCGCGCATCGTGCCGAGATCGTCATACCAGGCGAGGCCGAGCTTGTTGACGTTCGCCGCGTCGATCTGGGTCAGCGGGCTGTAGCGCTGCGCGGTATAGTCGCGCCCGTCGCTCGGCCAGGCGGAGGCGAGCGGGCTCGCCAGCGGATCGACCTTGCCCGCAGCCCAGGCGGCACCGGCGAGCGAGACGCTGAGCACCATCAGCGCGGCAACGAGTTTACGGAACATCTAAATCAATCCTTGGGCGTGTCGGCGATCGGCTGGGTGCCGTCGGCCAGTTGGCCGATTTTGAGCGAGGCGTCCTGCTCCGGCGTGCCGGGGGGGCGGAAATAGGCGCCGACCCGGCCGGTATCGTTGGCAAAGGGCTTGCCGGTCACCGGGTTCGGATAATGGAACGGCGCGATGTAATAGGCCGGATAGGTCAGATAGACGGTCGAGGGCGGCAGATCCGGCGCAGGCTCGAACTTGTCGGGCCAGGTGTTGTTGAGCGCGTTCTTACCCCAGCCGTCCCAGCTGGTGTACATGGTGAAGGGGCCGCTGAGGCGGCTGATCCGCCACTTGCCGTCGGCGCCCTTCCTGTATTCGTTTTCGTAGAGCGGCAGGCCCCAGCCGCCATTGCTCATCACAAAGGCTCTGGAGCGGATCCAGCCGGTCTTGCCGTCGGCCGAGATGTCCGGAAGCGTCTGGAACTGCATGTGGTTGGCGAGCACGCCAGTCTTCGCGCCGTCGGGTCCGAAGGCGGTCTGCATATATTCGAGCACGCGCTTCTTGCCGAGGAACAGGCCCTTGCCGCCGATTTCCAACGTAGCGTCATCGGTGAACAGCTCGGAAAGCTGGGTCCACTGGCCCTTATCGACGAAATAGCCGTAGGTCCGCTGGACGATCTCGATCTGGTTGAGGTCCTCGAGACGGGTGATCCGCGCATCGAGTTCGTCGAGCTTCGCATTGGCATCCTGGGCCAGTGCCGGAGTGGCTGAAGCGGCGAGCAATACTGCGAGAAGTATCCGTTTCATCGTCATTCCCTCCCCGCCAAATCGTCCTTGGGCTGCGGCAGATTCTTGAGCGACTGGCCGGTCACCGGATGGACGAAACTGAACGGCGGAATGTAATTCGACGGGAAGCTGCGATAGACCTCCGTCGGCGGCTTGTCGGGCGGGTAGAGCGCGCTCACGCCCTCCATCGGCAGCGCCGACTTCATGAAGCCGCCGTCGTAATCGGTCAGCGCGACCGGGTAGAAGTGCAGGCTGGAAATCTTCCACACGCCGCCTTCCTTGGCATAGGTGTTCTCATAGACGCCGACACCCCAGATGCCGTTGTGGCCGGGCTCGCCCAGCATCACCATGCCCTGCCAGCGGCCGGTCGCGGTCTTGCCGTCGGGCGCGACCACGATCACCGCCTGCAATTGCATGTGGTTGTTGAGCCGGGCGGGGGCGAGGCCCTGCGGACCGAACAGCAGCAGCGCATGGCGCACCCGCTCGCGCCCGATGTAGACGCCGCGCTGGCCGTATTCGAAACTGCCCTTGGTGGTGAACAGATCGGCGACGTCGTCCCACAGGCCCTTGTCGAAGTAATAGCCGTAATCGGCCTGGAGATTCTCGACCGCGTCCTGGTCTTCGAGCAGTTCGACGCGGTGCTCATAGGCGGCGAGGCGGGCCTGCGGGGTTTGCTGCGCGAACGCCGGAGCGGCGGCGAATGTCAGCGAGGCGGCGCAGAGGGAAAACAGGGTCTTGCGCATTACTTGCCTCCCTTCACGGGCTTGCCGGTCGCCGGGTTCTTCTCCTGGAACGGCGGAATTTCGACCGCGGGGAAGGGCGCGTAATGCGCGGTGGACGGCCGGTCGGGCGGGAAGTCCTTCGAGGCTTGGCTTTGCACCAGCCCTTCGCCCGGCTTGAGCCGCGCCCAGCCTTTTTCATACGGCGCGACGAAGTTCACGTAGAGATGCAGCGACTTGATCCGCCAGATCCCGTCCGCGCCTTTCTCATAGGTGTTCTCGTAGATTCCGTCGCGCCATTCGGCGTGCTTCTTGTGCTGGCCGAGCATCCCGAGATCGCGCCAGCGCGCGGTCGCGGTTCTGCCGTCGGGCGCGACCTCGATCGCCGGCTGTAGCGTGACCCATTCGTTGAGCTGGCCGTAGATCAGCCCTTCCTGCCCGCCGTGGAGGCGCTTCAGATATTCGCGAATGTGATCCTTGCCGGCATAGACCCCGTCGACGCCGATCTCGATCGTCCCGCCGTCGGCGAACAAATCGGAGGCTTCGCCCCACAGGCCCCGGTCGACGTAATAGCCGAACGCGCGCTGGAGCTTCTTCACCGCGCGCGCGCCTTCGAGCTTCTGGACTCTAAGCGTAAGCGCCGTGATTTCGGAATCGATCTTCGCCGATTGCGCCCCCGATTGTGCCATTGCAGGCGCCGACAGGGGGAGGGCGAGCGCCGCGGCGGCGGCGAGCAGGCGAAGTTTCACAGGCCCTCCGGCAGTGCAAAGGAACGGATCACGAACTGGCCCGGGTCCTTGTCCTTCAAGGCGGGGTCGAACAGATAGCCGATCTTGCCCTCGGTCGCGTAGCCGGCCTTGCCGATCCACGCGATCGACGGCGAGGAATCGAGCCCGGTCTTGACCGGGGTGACGGTCGCGCTGTCGCCGCTGACTTCGATCAAAGCTATCCGGCCCCCGGGGCCTTCGGCCTGGAGGAATTTGTTGCCGCCGAGCGGGCGCAGCGCGTCGGGCCCGTTGAGCTTGTCGTTCAGTGTCAGCGTGGTCAGCCCGGCATAGCTGCCGTCGGGCTTGCGGTTGACCCGCTGGAGGAGGTTCTGGCGGACGTTGTTGATATAGAGCGTACCGTCTTCGGCGAAGGCGGTTCCGTCCACGCCGACCAGTTCCGGCCCTTCGGCGAACAGCACCAGCGCGTTGCCGCCTTCGGGAACGCTGAACAGGCGCCCCGATGCGGTGTCGTTGGCCCAGAGCGCGCCATCCTTCGCCACCGCGATGTCGTTGCAGGCGGCAGGCTTGCCGGCGGGGAATTTGTAATCGGCCTTGAGTGCGCCGGTCTTGAGGTCGAAGCCCTTGACGCTCGAGACCGCGCCGGGGGCCGGCGGGCCGCCCGAGCCGGGGTTGTTGCAGGCCCACAGCATGCCGCGGGGTTCGTCCACCAGCACGCCGAGCAGCGAGGTCAGGCCGTTGGCGGCATCGGGGCGAATCCATGGTTCGGCGGTCTTGCCGCCCGGCACGGTGCGATAGATCGTCCCGTTGTTGCTGGAATTGTACAGGTTGCCCGCACTGTCCACGGTGAGGCTTTCGGGAAAGACCCGCGCACCGTTGATCGGAATATCGGCCTGCGCCGCCGTTCCCACCGTCGTGCAGCCGGCCAGCAAAAGGGCCGCGCATATCCCGCCGCGTAACATCGTTATTCCACTCCCAATCTTGTCGGCGCCTTTGGCGTCCGCACCCGCATGATAGAAGGATCGCGCGCCAAGGAAAGGGCGCGGGGCTGACCCATCTGGAATTCCGGCTTGTTCAATCCGGTGACGCGCGCCGCGCGCGCAATCCGAGGCGCCATTGACCCGGCGTCGTCCCGAAGCGGCGGCGGAACGCGCGGGTGAAATGCGCCGCGTCCTCATAGCCGTTGGCGAAAGCGATCTGCGCGATCGACAGATCGGCCTTGTGCGGATTCCGGAGATCGACCGCTGCCTGGTCCATCCGCCGGCTCCAGAGGTATCCGGCGATCGATCGGCCGTGCGCCGCCTGCATCAACTGATCGAGCCGGCGTCGGCTGATGTTCTGATCCCGCGCGACATCTTCGGCGGTGAGCCCGGCGACGGAAATGTTGAGCTCGATATAGTCTACGGCCCGGCGCACCCGCCAGTCCGCGCTCTCTGGCAGGGCCGAAAATGCCTCGGCCACGCCGAGCATCTGGATCACCGCGCCAACCATCGCCGCGCGCTGGAGTTCGCCGAGGTCGTGCGCCACTTCGTTCAGGCCCAGCAGCGTGTCGGACAACAGCCGGGTGCCGGATTCCCTCGCGGCGAGGACGGTGCCGAACAGCCTCTCGAGATGTGGATAGCGGCTCAGCGCCGGTGCACGGGGCAGCCGCAGAAACAGGATGCCGACATAGTCGTCATTGTCGAGCCCGAACCAGTCGCGCTCGTCCACCAGGCACATGTCGCCCTCCGCGAGGTGCATCGCTCCCTTGCTGCAGCGCACCACGGTCGTTCCATGCGACTGGACCATCAGCGAGATATGCTGCCACGACGATGCGCCGCGCGAACTGGGACGGTAGCGCACGCTGGCCGGGGCGGATTCGATCGCGCACAGATCGGCCATTCCGAAATCGATATGATCGATCGAGCCGCGCAATGGCCCTGTGGAAGTGACTTCCACCGACAGTCCGGGAAAAAGCTCGCTCGCCGCCTTGCCCCACGCGTTGCGCCGGCGGCCTTCATCGACTTTCGCGAGATCGACGAGTTGGCAGCTTTCCACGGATCCCCCGATTTCCATTTCCGGCAAGCCGCAGGGCCAAGCGGGTCAAGGTAACAATCGTTAGTATGGAATAGACAACCCGCCGCCGGGAGGCAAGCGAGGGAGCTTGCCGCCAAAGAGCAAACAAGACTTGCCGCCTCGCCGAAGAGCGACGCGACCAGGGGGAAGAGCCAACATGATCCGCACTCCACAGCCGTTTTCCGTCCGCAAGATCCAGCTTTCGTCGACCGCACTAGCGCTCGCGCTCGCCGCTTCGGCGGCGCCCGCGCTGGCGCAGAATGACGAAAACAAGGACGACAACGTCATCATCGTCACCGCCCAGTTCCGCGAACAGAATCTTCAGGAAACGCCGCTCGCGATCACCGCGATCACCGGCGATGCGCTGGAACAGCGCAGCCAGGGGAAGCTTTCCGACATCACCGCGCAGGTGCCCAGCCTGCAGCTCCAGCCGGGCTCCGCCGGTTACGGTAAATCGATGAGCGCCTTCATCCGCGGCCTGGGCCAGGCCGATATCAGCCCGTCGGTCGAGCCGGGCGTCGGCATCTATGTCGACGACATCTATTTCGCGACCGTCACCGCCTCGATCTTCGACCTGATGGACCTCGACCGGATCGAGGTGCTGCGCGGTCCGCAGGGGACGCTCGCGGGGATGAATTCCGAAGGCGGCGCGCTGAAGCTCTATTCGCGCAAGCCGGACGGGCATGGCGGGTATATCGAAGGCTCGGTCGGCAATTTCAACCGCACCGACGTGAAGGCCAGCGCCGATTTCACCCTGGTGCCCGACCAGCTCTTCGTGCGCGTTTCGGGCATCTACAAGAAGGAGGACGGCTACGTCACCCGGCTCGATTACGCCTGCAGCCATCCCGATGATCCCTATGTGATCTCGGGCGCGTTGACGCCGATGACCACCGCCAAGAACTGCAAGCTCGGCGAGCTTGGCGACACGAATGTCTGGGCTATCCGCGGTTCGCTGCGCTGGGCTCCGACCGACGCGCTCGAAATCAACGTGATCGGCGATTACACCCGCGACAGATCGCAGACCCAGGCGACCACTCTGCTGCAGGCTGGATCCGGAACAGGACTTGGAGCCTGGCCGTTGTCTTATCAGGGCGTGCCCTACGACAACCGCTTCGTGCCCTATGGCCCGAACCGCGGGGATACGGTCTATAACGATCCCTACATCACCTATGCCAATTTCTACGATCCGGGCGTGACCTGGTCGGCCGCTGACTCCCTCGGGAACCCGGACAAGCCGAACGGGCCATTCCAGGTCGATCCGCAGACCGATCTCAAGAGCTGGGGCGTTTCCGGCACGATCGATTACAAGCTGAGCGACAATTTCTCGCTCAAGTCGATCACCGGTTACCGCACCTACGACAGTCTCGCGGGCGACGATAACGACGGCTCGCCGGTTGCGTTCATTCAGGAACAGCAACTGATGGAGAACGAGCAGTTCAGCCAGGAAGTCCGGCTTTCGGGCAATGTCGCGGACGGCGCGGTGCACTTCACCGTCGGCGGCATCTATTTCGACCAGAACACGCGCTATTATAACAAGAACGATACGCCCTTCGGCGGGTTCGGCACTCCTAGCAAACCGACGTTCGCCTTCATCAACGACGATCATGTGAATCTTTACCAGATCGCCGGCTTCGGTAACGCCTCGTGGGATTTGAACGATGCGCTGACCCTCGAAGGCGGGCTGCGCGTGACGCATGAGAAGAAGGATTACCTGTTCGGCCGCTACGCCTTCGACGGCAGCGGCGAACCCTTCCAGCCGCTGAGCAATCCCGCCAACCCGCTCAACGGACAGATCGGAACCTTCGAAGGTACGATCGTCGATTACCGCGCGGTCGCATCGTACAAGTTCACGCCCGGCGTGATGGGCTATGCGCAGTTCTCGACCGGCTTCAAGGGCGGCGGCATCACCCCGCGGCCCTATTTCCCCGAGCAGGTGCTCGGCTTCGGGCCGGAGAAGGTTCGTGCTTATGAGATCGGCCTCAAGACCGATTTCTTCGATCACCGCCTGCGGCTCAACGGCGATGTCTATTACATGGACTTCCTCGGCTATCAGGGCACACCGAATGTCTGCGTGGACAAAAATGGCGATCCGCTGACCGGCCTGCCGGGCACGCCGGGCCTGTGCGGGCAATACGTCAATCTCGGCAATGCGAAGCTGAAGGGCTTTGAGGTCGAGATGTTCGCACGGCCGGTCGACGGCTTGCAGATCGACGCTTCGGCCAGCCTCAACGATTTCAAGTTCGGCAAGCCCTTCGTCACCACCAACGAGATTGTCGAAGGGGCGAGCCGTCCGGGCGTCGGCAAGTTCAAATGGGCCGTGGGCATGCAGTACGAATTCCCGCTCGGCGGCTTCGGCTCGCTTACGCCGCGGGTCGATGTCAACCACACGCCCGGCTATTGCGGCAATTTCGCCTGCACCCCGATCGCCAAGGTCGACAGCTATAATCTGGTCAACGCCCGCCTGACCTTCCGCACCGCGGATGAGAACTGGAGCGTCGCGCTCGAAGCGACCAATCTGTTCGACAAGCTGTATTATCTGAACAAGATCGTCACTTCCTATGCCGGGGCGCAGCCCGGCCACCCGCGCGAAGTGGCGCTGACGGTGCGGCGGAGCTTCTGAGGTAAGGGGCGGCCCGGCCTCGTCGGGCCGCCCTTCACAAGCCGAACGAAAACCGCGATAGTTCGCCCGGAAGCGGATGTGTGATGGGAAGGCCCCAGGCATGATGAAAATGAAATGGGCGGCGGCGGTTCTTACCGTCACCTCGCTGCTGCTGGCCAGCATCACGGCCTCTTCGCCTGGCCTTGCCGCGGGCAAGGCCGCAGCCGTCACCGGTGAGACAATGCGCAAGGCCGATGCGCCGGCCAATGTCGGCGACTGGCAGAGCTACAGCCGCACCTGGGACGAGCAGCGCTTCTCACCCCTGACGCAGATCAACGACAAGAACGTCCAGCGCCTCGGTCTCGCATGGTACGCCGATCTCGGCACTTATCGCGGGGTGCAGGCAAGCCCGCTGGTGGTCGACGGGATCCTCTATAACGAGAGCATCTACAACGTCGTCACCGCCTATGACGGCAAGACCGGCAAGCAGCTGTGGACCTACGATCCCAAGGTCGGCCCCGAATGGGCGCGGCTGGCCTGCTGCGGCCCTTCGGCGCGCGGGATCGCGGCGTGGCACGGCAAGCTCTACATCGGCGCGCTCGACGGGCGACTGATCGCGATCGACGCGAAGGACGGGCACGAGATCTGGACTGCCCAGACCTTCCCGCCGGGCCATGAATATTCGATCACCGGCGCGCCCAGGGTCTATGACGGCAAGGTCGTGATCGGCAATGGCGGCGCGGATTACGGTTCGCGCGGCTTCGTCACCGCGTGGGACGCGGAAACCGGCAAGAAGGTGTGGAAGTTCTACATCGTCCCGACCGATCCGGCCAAGGGCCCTGACGGCGAGGCTTCGGACAGCGCGATGAAAATCGCCCAGCCGACCTGGACCGGCAATTTCTGGGACGTCGCGGCCGGCGGCGGCGGCAATGCGTGGGACAGCTTCGCCTACGATCCGGACCTCAACACGGTCTATATCGGCACCGGCAACGGCAGCCCGCATATGTGGCACTTCCGCAGCCCCGAAGGTGGCGACAATCTGTTCCTGTGCTCGCTGGTCGCGGTCGATGCGAAGACCGGCCAGTACAAATGGCACTACCAGATGGTGCCCGAGGAAGACTGGGACTTCACCTGCACCCAGCCGATCGTGCTGGCCGACATCATGATCGACGGAAAGCTCCGCAAGGTCGCGATGCAGGCGCCGAAGAACGGCTTCTTCTATGTGATCGACCGCGAAACCGGCGAGTTCATCAGCGGCAAGAGCTATGTCTCGGTCAACACCTGGGCGAGCGGGATCGACGCGAAGGGCCGTCCGATCGTGCTGCCCAGCGCGCATAACACCACCACGCCGCATCTGATGAGCCCCAGCTGGATGGCCGGGCACACCTGGCATCCGATGAGCTATTCGCCGCTGACGGGCCTCATGTATTTCTCCGCGCAGGAGCAGGGCTCGGTCTATGCGCGGGCCGAGGACGGCAAGTATCAATACCGCAAGGGCGGGAGCAATTCGGCGCAGGCTTACGGCAATGAGCCCGAACTGCGCGCGAAATTGCAGGCCGAGGCGGTCGCGAACGAGAAGGGCTATCTGCTCGCGTGGGATCCGAAGACCCAGACCGAGAAATGGCGGGTCGATTACGGCATCCCGGGTTCGGGCGGCACGCTGGCGACCGCCGGCAATCTCGTGATCCAGGGGACCATCAACAAGACGCTGGCGATCTACCGCGCCGACACCGGGGCCAAATTGTGGGAGATGAACATCGACCAGGCCCCGGTCGCCGGGCCGATCACCTACAGCATCGACGGTGAGCAATATATCGCGATCAACGCCGGCTGGGGCGGATCGCCGGTCTATAATCTGAACAGGAACGGCCCGTTCCGCACCGGCACCGCCAAGCTGATGGTGTTCAAGCTCGACGCGAAGGGCGTTAACCTGCCGCCGCTGCCGCCGCCGAGCGCATTGCCCGCGCCGCCGCCGCTGCGCGCGGCGGAATCGGTCGTGAGCCGCGGGCGCGAACTCTACCAGCAGACCTGCGTGCGCTGCCACGGCGAGGATGCGATCGGCGGGGTCAAGGATCTGCGCTGGATGACCAAGGAAACGCATGACGCGTTCAACGACATCGTGCTCAAGGGCATCTACCGCGAGAAGGGCATGGTCAGCTTCGCCGACGTGCTCAAGCCCGAGGATGCGGAGGCGATCCATCAGTATCTGATCGCGCGCGCGAACGAGGATTACGCCGACGCTTCGGCGAAGGGGAAATGAGTTCCCTCGTCGCATCATAAATAACCGTCATCCTGAACTTGTTTCAGGATCCATCGTGCAACCAAGGCCAGACCTGAGCAGGATCAGAAATGGATTCTGAAACAAGTTCACGATGACGCGTGGGGAGAGAACGAACGTGCTTGGAAAGAAAACACTGCTTGCTGCCTTGGCTGCCTCCGCCGCCTTCGTCTCCGCCACCCCGGCCTTCGCCCAGGCGGCGGGTGAAAAGAGCGCGGTGCGCGATACTTCGTGCGAACGCCCGTGCCTGCTCCAGGCGCTGGAACAGCATATGAAGGCGCTCGCCGCGCGCGATCCCGCTGCGCTCAAACTGGCCGGTAACGTCCGCTTCACCGAGAACAATGTCGACCTCAAGGTCGGCGAGGGCCTGTGGCGCACCGTGACCGCGGTCGATGCGACCGGGCTCGAGGCCGCCGATCCGATCACCGGCAATGCGGCGTGGTTCGGTTCGGTGCGCGAGAATGGCAATCCGGCGATCTATGCCGTCCGGATCCATGTGAAGGGCGGCAGGATCGACGAGATCGAAAGCGTGGTCCACCGGAAGACCGCGCTGCCGGCGCCGTTCGGCGACGTGACCAAGATGGTCCACGACCCCGAGTTCAACAACCTGTTGCCCGAGGAAGAGCGCCGTCCGCGCGAGCGGATGCTGGCGATCGCCGACGGCTATTTCGACACGGTCGAACTCAACGACGGCCAGGTAAACACCCATTTCGCCGACGATTGTTCGCGGCTTGAGAATGGCATCAGCACCACCGCGCCGCCGCCACCCGGCGCGGGCGGCAATGCGGCTGCGCTCGCCTCGGGCTGCGAGGCGCAGTTCAAGCTGGGTATCTACAAGATCAACAAGCGTATCCGGCGCCATTTCTCGATCATCGACACCGAGCGCGGGGTCGCGGTCGCGAGCGGGTTCTTCGACCATGCGAACGAGTGGGATCACTACAAACTCACCGACGGGCGCGAAATGAAGACCGCGCTCAAGTGGCCGAACTCGATCTCGCTGATCGAGGCGTTCCGGATCAGGAATGCCGAGATCCAGAAGATCGAGGCGGTGTTCACCTACGTTCCCTATTTCATGCATAATCCCTATTGGGGCCCGGGCTCCGAGGCGCCGAAGTTCAAGATCGACCCCAAGGCCTGCGACGCGGCCTGCCTCGGCACGCTCGCGCGCACGGCGGTCGGCGCGATGGCGGGCAATAACTGGCAGTCGGTCCCCTGGGCCAGCGCGGTCGGCTATGCCGAAAACAGCGTCGGCATCCGGGTGGGCGAGGGCATCTGGGCCGGTGTGAGCGCGGTCGACCAGAACCCGCTGGTGGTTGCCGACAGCGAGACCGGAAAAGCGGTGTGGATCGGGCGGATCGAGGAGCACGGCCAGCCGGCCTGGGCGGCGTTCACGGTCAAATCGGCGGGCGAGCGGGTCGGCGGGATCGAGGCGTTGATCCGGCGCAAGGAATATGGCCAGCCCTATGTCGAGCCGGTCACCGCGCCAGTGTTCGACGCGTTGCCCAAGGCGGAGCAGACCGCGCGCAAGGCGATGATCGCGGGCGCCGAAAGCTTCTATGCCGCGATGAATGCCCATGTCTCGGCAGCGCCTGCGGGGCTGGCGGCGGATTGCCACTGGCTGGTCAACGGGCTCGACGTCGGCGCCTGTGCCCCGGCCTTCGGCAATCCCGCGCTCAAATCGGTCGAACGAATCCGCGACCGCGAAGTGCTGGCGGTGGATGAGAGCCGCGGGCTGGTGGTCTATCGCACCTTCGAGGATTTCCCGGCCGCGAACGACGCCGACAAGACCTATCCGCGCACGCTGCAGGTGACCGAACTGTTCCACTTCGTGAGCGGCAAGGTCGATCGGGTCGAGGCGTGGACTTCGGAACTGCCCTACGGAATGAAACCGCACGATTGATCGTCATTGCGAGCGAAGCGAAGCAATCCAGGGCGTTTTTGAACTTGCGCTCTGGATTGCTTCGTCGCTTCGCTCCTCGCAATGACGAGGGCGGCCGTTACTTCAGCGAAGCCTTCGACTGCGCGAGCAGCTGGTTGAGATAGGCGCGGGTCTGGTTCGCCTGCGCGATCAGCTTCTCCGCCTCTTCCTTGCTCCGCTTGCCGCGCATCGAGTTCGACAGTGTGTCGAGGTAGTTCTCGTAATTGCGCGCGGTGCCGGCGTTGGCCGAACGGGTGCCGGCGCCGTCCTTGTCCTTGTCGCGGTCGGCCAGGCGGATCACCTGCTTGGAGATTTCCTTCGCACTATCGACCACCGACTTGAGGCTGCGCTTCTGGCTGTCGGTGGCGGATTCGCCGCTGCCGGCGCGCGGCGCTTCGGCTTGCGAATTGCCCTGCGAGGCCTGGCTCGGCGTGTTGGCCGGGCCCGCGCCCGCACCGGAATCGCCGGACACCGCGGTGGTGCCGGCGGCAGCCGCCGCACTGTCCTTCACGCGATAGGCGCGCGCGACCAGCGTGTTGTAGCTCGACCGCTGGGCCAGCGCCTGGCGGGCGAAGGTCAGCGACTGGGCGACGTCGGGCGCCTTGCCCGCGCTTGCCGCCGCGCTGCGCATACCCGAAAGTGCGAGGCGGATGCTGCGCGCGACCCCTTGCTGCTCGGCAGACTTGCCGGCCGCGGCTCCCGCATTGCGGGGATTTGCCCACGGCAGGTCGCGCGCGAGCTTGCGCGCACGGCCATCGGCTTCGCTGACCAGCGCGGCGGCGAATTGCCCGCTCGCGCCGCTGGCGAGCTTGAGGATCTCGGCATCCTTGGCCTTGGCCGCGGCGGCATCGCTGCCGGCCCCCTTCTTCTCGGCCTCGAGCTTCGCCAGCGCGGGGCCGGCATCGGTCAGCGCCTTGATCGCGCTGGCGGGCGCGCCGAACTTCTGTGCGTCGGTGACGAGATCGGTGACCGCCCCGGCGACGCCGCCGGCCTCCGCGATATCGACCTTCTCGACCACCGGAACCGGCGCAACCGCGGCCGGGCCGGTTTCGGTCAGCAGCGCTTCGTCGGGTTTGTTGCCCGAACCCTTCATCACGTACCAGCCGCCGCCCGCGGCCAGGATCAGCGCGGCCGCCGCGCCGCCGATCAGCAGCGTGTTGGGCTTTTTCGCGCCGGGCGCGCCGGCGGGTTTAGCGGGCTTTTCAGCCTTGGCCGGTTTTGCCGTGGCCGCCGCGGCGGCAACCGCTTCGGACACGCTGGCTTTCTTCCGCGAAGCGCTGGTGTCTTCGCCGACGCGCTTGAATTCGGCTTCCTTGGGATCGTTCGGGACCGGGGTCTCGACCTTCTCCAGCTTCTCCACCCCCGGCGGGAGCGGGGCGACCGGCACGAATTCATCGGCCGAGGTCTTGAAATCGGCGATCCGGGTCGCTTCGTCGTCTTCCGGCTCGGGCGAGATCGGCGCGATCGGCACATCGGCCTGGTCGAACAGGGCGAGCCACTGCGAGATCGATTGCGGACGCTCGCCCGGCTTGATCGTCATCGCCGCGTCGACCGCGGCGAGGAACGGCTTGCTGAAGCCCGGCCAGTCGCCTTCGGCCAGCGGCTTGCCAAGCCCGGCGTGCATCCGTTCGAGCACTTCGGGCGGCTTTTCGCCGGAGATGCATTCGTACAGCACCACACCGAGCGCGTAGATGTCGGTCCACGGGCCCTGGTCGTAGGTCTTAACGTACTGCTCGATCGCCGCGTAGGGCGGGGTGTGGAAAGTGACCTTGGTGCTGGTCGCTTCCCCGCTCTCGAACCGCGCCGAGCCGAAATCGATCAGCACCGAACGCCCGGATTCGTTCACGAGGATGTTTGGCGGCTTGATGTCGCGGTGCAGCACGCCGACGCGGTGCGCGCGTTCGAGCCCCTCGGCGATCGGACGGATCAGCCCGCCGAGTTCCGCCTCGGTGAACTTGTGTCCGGTCTTGATCATCTTAGACAGCGACATGCCGTCTTCGAAATCCATCACCATGTAAGCGGTGCCGTGGATCTCGAAGAGCGAGCGCACACTGACGATGTTCGGGTGGCGCGTGGGGGTCGAGAGGTTCCAGAGGAGCTTGGCTTCCTCGACGAATTTCTTGAGGCCGAGCGCGTGGACTTCCTCCGCATCGGAATCGATCGGAACGACCGTCGCGTCCTCGTCGCGTTCGCTGATCGAACTCGGGAAGTATTCCTTGATCGCGACGAGCTCGTCGAAATAGATCCCGCGGCCTTTATAGACGATCCCGAAGCCGCCGACGCCGAGCACGCTTTCCAGCCGCCATTCACGCAGGATGGTTCCGGGCGGCAGCGCCTTGTTGCTATAGGCCTTGCTCATTTCCGACGCCCCTGCTCTAGGTAATCCCGTGCACGCGGACTGGCACGATCCATTGGAAATATCCAGTGTTTAGGTCAGCTTGGGGTAAGGAAAAACGAATGGGCTTCGACTGCGCGATCAGGACCCATGTCGGGCTCAAGCGCAAGCTCAACGAAGACTCCGTGCTCGCGCTCACCGACAAGGCGATCTGGGCGGTGGCGGACGGAATGGGCGGCCACGAGGCGGGCGAAGTCGCCAGCGCCAAGGTGATCGAAGCGCTGTCTGGACTGCCGGAATCACACGAGCCAGAACGGCAGGCGCAGCTGGCGGTGGAAGCGCTGAAGCGGGTCAACCGGGATTTGATCGAACTCGGCAACGACGGGGTCGAGCACAAGACGATCGGCAGCACCGTGGTCGGGCTGGCGATCGGCGATGGGCAGTATCGCTGCTTCTGGGCCGGCGACAGCCGCGCCTATCGCATCCGCGACGGCGGGATCGTGCAGATCTCCCGCGATCACAGCCTGGTACAGGATCTGATCGCGGCCAAGATGATCGAGCCCGAGGAAGCCGAAACCCATCCCAATGCGAATGTCATTACCCGCGCGGTCGGTGCTGCGGAAGATCTGAACGTCGATACGGTGGGCGGGGTCGCCTTCGCCGGCGACATCTTCCTGCTCGGCAGCGACGGGCTGACCCGGGTGGTCAGCCAGATCGAGATTCTCGCGGCGCTCTATTCGAAGCCGCTTGAGCAGGCGGCGGATTCCCTGCTCGAAAAAGTGCTTGAGCGCGGCGCGCCGGACAATGTTTCCTTCGTGATCGTGCGGGTCGGCTAAGGAATTGTTTTGCGCTTGCGAATATGGGTGCGGGCGATATTTTCTGCGGTAACCGGCGCACGGCGCTCCGATGAGTCGTGCCTGTTTCAACAATCTGTCGGTCGCACAGCGGTGCCTGAGGGATCAGGGCACGGCCGGGCACGAAGCGAGTAAGCCGGATCCCGCGAATTTTGGTAGGGTGGATTGCACTTGCACGGACCGGACGTCTTCATTTCCTATGCCCGCGAAGACGAAGGGATGGCCCGGCGTTTCGCCGAGGCATTCGCGCAGGAGGGCCTCACCGTGTGGTGGGACGCCGCGCTCCATTCGGGCGAAACCTTCGACGAGGTGATCGAACAGGAATTGCGCGCTTCCAAGGCGGTGGTGGTGCTGTGGTCGCCGCATTCGGTCGCTTCGCGCTGGGTCCGCGCCGAAGCCACGCTGGCCGATCGCAACCGCACGCTCGCACCCGCGGTGATCGCGCCGTGCAACCGCCCGATCATCTTCGAGCTGACCCACACCGCCGACCTCTCGAACTGGAAGGGCGACGTGGTCGACCCGGCGTGGAAGAGCTTCGTCAAGGATATCCGCCGGATGGTCGCCAACGGCCGTGCGAAGGATGCCGCGGCGGCCAGCGAGGCAGCTCCGCCGCCGGCGCCCGAAGCGCCGCTGCGGGTCGCCGATCTCGCGGCCGGCACCAACAATGTCGAAAGCCTGCTTTCCGCGGTCGCCGCGCTGCAGGAAGCGATCATGAAGCAGAACGGGCACGGCCAGGCCCAGCCGGCTCCCGCTCCTGCTCCCGCGCCGCCGCCGCCTGCACCAGCACCAGCACCAGCGCCGGCACCGCAAACCACCGTCCAGGCGCCCTCGGCGGATGACGATGACGACGATTCCGATGCGACCCAGTTCTACACCCACGGTGCCGCCTATTCGCTGATGGACGAAGAGGTCCATTGCCTCGAAGTGTCGCTCGATGGCGAGTTGAAGCAGCGTTATGCCGTCGGCCCGCTCGGCCTCAAGATCGGCCGGGTCGCGCCGGCCGATATCGTGCTGGCGGATTCGAAGGTCTCGCGCTCGCACTGCATGGTCGAGTTGAAGGAAGGCGAATTGTTCGTCGCCGATCTGAGTTCGACCAACGGCACTTTCGTCGATGGCCAGCGCGTCGCGGGCGCGGCGATCCTGCCGCTCGGCGCCACGCTGACGGTCGGACATTATTCGCTGGTGCACGAACTGCGCAAGCGGTCGGAGATTTCGTAGCAGCGCCGTTCTCCAGCGAAAGCCGGAGTCCGGGGCGGCACGCTCCGTGTATGCGGCCGTGGGTTCCTGCTTTCGCAGGAACACGAAGGTCACCCCGGTATCGTCAGCCGCCGTCCCTCGGCCAGCAGCCGCCATGCGGCGACGTCGCTCAGCATGATGTCGGCCGCCCGCCGCGCGAATTCCTGCAGCGCGGCGGCGGTCTTGGGCCCGGCTTCCCACCGCGCCAGCAGCGCGTTGAGCCCGACCGAGATGTTCTTCGCGCGGCCCGCCACGCCTTCGAAATCGAGGATCACGCGGATGCCGTAGCTCGCGGTCGCGACCGCGGGCAGGCCGGCGGTGATCGCGGTCAGCGGGTATTTGAGATCGTGCGCCAGGTGCTCGTCGAAGAAATACAGCCCGAGCCAGCCGATCGACGATAGCAGCACGATCGCGAACAGCGCTTCGCCGAACTTCTCGATCCGGTGCGAGGCGAGGTGCATGCGATGCGAGGTCGCGGCATTCCAGCTTGCCTGGCCGCGCACTTCTTCCAGCAATTGCGCGCCGGCCGCCACCGGGTCGGACAGATCGACCGATTGCGCCGCGCAACTGCGCGCGATCGCGCCGGCATACCAGCCGTTCGAGCCGCCATCACCCGGATCGGCGATCCCCCGGCCAACGCCGACACTGCGCATCATCGTGCAGACCCGCAGCAATTCCGCGACCTGGCGCGATTCGAGCCAGCGCTCGTGCCACTGCATCCGCGCCGCGCGCAACGCGTTGAGCAGCAGCAGCAGGATGCAGACGATTTCGGCGACCACGAACAGCCATTTGAACTCGCCCGCCAGCAGGCCGGTAGCCGCCAGCACCACCGCGAAGGCGGCCAGGCCGAAATTGACGATCACCGCCGAACGGAAGGTCTGCGCCGCGCGGATCGCGGCGGTGTCCCACCATTTGAACGCCTCGGTCAGCGCGGTCGGATTCGGTTCGGGCGGCGGGGTCCAGCCGCCCTTCTTCTGGAACCACGGGCGCACGCCCGCCAGCTTGAGCAAGGTCGGATAGGCTTCGTGGATCACCGGATTGGCGGGCATTTCGGCCAGCTTGCGCCATTCGGCTTCTTCGCTTGCATCGCCGTAGGTGCCGACCAGCGAAGCAATCACATCTGGCAGGATGCTGACCGGATTGTGCGGCAGATCGCGGAAACTGGTCGGTTCGCCGTGGATCGAGCCATAGATCTTCGCGCTCGATCCGTCGGGCGGGATGACCACGATCGGCATGCCGCGCCGCGCTGCCTGGCCCATGATCTCGCGCGTGCCGCCGCGCCCGCGCGAATGTTCGCCGTCCCACACCGCGATCAGCAGGTCGCAATTGTCCAGCAGCAGCAGCCCGCCGGCCTCATAGGCATGCGGACGCCCGCGCGTGTCGCCGTCGAGCACGATCACCGATTGCGCCCGGCCAAGCAGGTTCCGGAACTCGGCGAGCGATTCCGGACTCTCGAAATCCTTTTCGTATTCGCCCTGCGTGAAGGGCAGGATCGCCTCGAGCCGTTCACCCAGGTCGAGCGCGGCCTGCGCCGCCATGCGGTCGGACCCTTCGGCCAACGCCGACACAAGTCGCAGCTTGTGCCGGCCGGCGCGGAACAGATGGCCGGTGACGATCTGGTCGAGCTTGCCCTGGATCGTGCGCAGCACATCGTCCAGCCGCGCGCGCACCGCGGCGTGATCGACGATCCGCTCCGCGCGATGGCCGGTGATGCCGACGCTGAAGCCGAGTGAAGGTGGCGGTGCCGCTGCCGAAGGTATCCCCATGGGCTTCCGGTTAGCATGGGGATTCCGGGGCGCAAACAGCGAAGCGGGCATGGGCGGCAACGAACGCCGGGGTTTGCGCCGCGCGGCAGAAAACGCTTTCCTACAACCCTTCTAATCGGGTTTACCGTTCGGCTGGCTGACCGAACAGAGAATCAGTTCAAGAGGGGACCATCCGATGAAATTGACGTTTTCGATCGCACGTACCGGGCTGCTTGCCGCCGCAGCGCTAACCGCCGTAACCACCACTGTACCGGCCGCGGCGCAGATGCGGGCGCTGAGCGATCCCGTGGTCGGCCATCCCGACCCGGAATCGCTGTTCACCTCGAAGGACAAGGTCCTCAACCGCAACAAGCAGGCGGCGCTGCACATCCAGCGCGAATTGCTCAAATGCAGCGAATGGGCGCGCGCGGGCGAATGGCTGACCGACAAGTACATCCAGCACAACCCGATGGCCGCTTCGGGCCTGAAGGGCGTGCAGAACTATTTCGTCAACGTCGCGAAGCGCAAACCGCTCGATCCGTGCCCGGCGCTGAGCGCGAGCGACCCGAACGCAGTGGTCGCGGTGATGGCGGAAGGCGATTACGTCACCATCCTGACCCGGCGCGAAATGCCTTATGCCGACGATCCGTCGAAGACCTACACCACCAGCTGGTTCGACACCTGGCGCTTCGTCGACGGCAAGGCCGATGAGCACTGGGATCCGGCGACACTGCCGGCGGCTCCCCCGCCGCCGCCCGCGCCGCCGGCTGGGGGCATGGCCTCGCGCGATGCGGACAAGGACGCGATCGAGGCGCTGATGTGGCGATACGACCGCGCGCTCGACCGGTTCGAGACCGAGAAATACGTCGCGCTCTATACCGAGGACGGCAGCTTCGGGCAGACCAAGGGCCGCGAGGCGTTGCGCAAGATGATGAGCGGCTTCGAAGGCTCGCCTACCGGCAAGCCGAAGCTGCAGCACGCGACCAGCAACGACTGGGTCGAATTCACCGGCCCGGACAGCGCGACGATCCATTATTACTGGCAGACCTACGGGCTGAGCGCGACGAACAAGCTGGACGATCCGCCGAAGCTGCTCGCCGCCGGCAACGGGGTCGACCAGGTGGCGCGGGTGAACGGCCAGTGGCTGTTCAAGAGCCGTGACGTGTTCGCGGCGAACGATTGATGGCGCTCGCTCCCGAGGCCGCTGCGCAAGAGGGCGCGGGCAATCATATCGAAGCCCCGGGCCTCCAAATGTTCGTGATGGGGCTGTTCTTCATCTTCGGAGGGATCACGTCGCTCAACGACGTGATCATCCCGAAACTGAAGGAGCTGTTCACGCTCAACTACACCCAGGCGATGCTGGTGCAGTTCTGCTTCTTCACCGCCTATCTGGTGATCGGGATTCCGGGGGCGAAGCTGGTCAAGAAGATCGGCTATATGCGCGGCGCGGTGGCCGGGCTGCTGACGATGATGGTCGGCTGCCTGCTGTTCATCCCGGCTTCGCAGACCGCGACCTATGCGCTGTTCCTGTTCGCGCTGTTCGTGCTCGCGAGTGGGGTAGTGGTCGTGCAGGTGGTCTCCAACCCGCTGATTTCGCTGCTCGGCGCGCCGCAGACCGCGCATAGCCGGCTGACCTTCGCCCAGGCGTTCAATTCGCTGGGCACGACGATCTTCCCCTATTTCGGCTCGATCGTGATCCTCGGCAGTCTGGCCGCGGTGAGTGCGGCGGATCTCTCGGGTCCGGCGCTCGATGCCTATCGCACGCAGGAAAGCGGCGCGATCGTGCGTGCCTATTTCGGGCTGGCGATCGCGCTGGCGCTGGTCGCGCTGGTGGTGTGGCAGTTCCGCGACCGGCTGAAGGGCGAACATCACACGGCCAGCGCCGGGCTGACCGGGCTCGACCTGCTGAAGCGCCCGCGCTTCGGCTACGGCGCGCTGTGCATCTTTCTCTATGTCGGGGCCGAGGTCTCGATCGGCTCGCTCATCGTCGCCTATCTGGAGCAGGGCCACGTGCTCGGGCTGGCACAGCAGGCGGCGGGCAAATTGGTGCCGCTCTACTGGGGCGGGGCGATGATCGGGCGGTTCATCGGCTCGGCGGTGCTCAGAGTGGTGAGCCCGGGCAAGGTGCTGGCCTGCGTGGCGGCTGGCGCGATCGTGCTGCTCGCGCTCTCGACCCACACCACCGGCGCGGCCTCGGCCTACAGCCTGCTGGCGATCGGGCTGATGAATGCAATCATGTTTCCGACGATCTTTTCGCTCGCCAGCGAAAAGCTCGGGCCGCGCGCGGCGGACGGATCTGGGATCATCAACGTCGCGATCTTCGGCGGCGCGGTGGTTCCGCTGGCGACCGGCGCGATCGCCGATGTCAGCGGCAGCCTCGCGGTGGCGCTCGCGCTGCCGGCGCTGTGCTATGCGGTTATTGCCGGCTTCGGGGTGTTTGCGCGGAAGCCGGCGTAACTCCCGTCATTGCGAGCGAAGCAAAGCAATCCAGAGCCTCACTTAAAAACGCCCGGGATTGCCGCGCGACCTTCGGCCGCTCGCAATGACGAATTTATGATGTGAGCTTCGCCTCTTCCAGTTTCACGAGCCGGTAGAGCGTCTCGGTCACCGGAACCGCGATCCCGGCGCGCTTCGCCGCTTCCACGATCGCGCCGTTGATCGCGTCGATCTCGGTGCGGCGGCCGGCTTTCACGTCCTGCAGCATCGAGGCTTCGTGGTCCGCATGGTCTGTCATCGAGACGCGGGTGAGGGCATGGATCGGTGCGGAGGAAATCGCGAGCCCATTGGCATTGGCAGCGGCGGTGCCTTCCTCGACCACCGCGTGGATCATGCCTTCGGCCTCGGGCTTGCCGAGGAAGAAGCCGGGGGTCTTGCGGGTGAGCGCGCAGGGCGGGTTCATCGCCGCGTTGAAGATCGCTTTCTCCCAGATCGCTTCGCTGATCTTCGGATCGAGCTCGGCCTTGAGGCCGCCTTCGGTAAGCAAATCAGCGACTTTCCCGGCGAACCCGGCATCGCCTGAGAAGGCCGGATAGAGCCGCGAACCGCCTTCGCCCAGCGATCGCACCCGGCCCGGGCCGACCAGATCGGCGGGCAGCGAGGCGATCCCGGCGAGCACGCGCTCCGCCTCGACATGGGCCGCGATCCGCTCGGCATTGCCGAGCCCATTCTGCAGGGTCAGGACATAAGTCTCCGGCCCGATCAGGTGCTTTGCCCCGGCCAGCGCGGTGTCGGTGTGGAACACCTTGGTGAAGACCAGCACCAGATCCGCAAGGCCCTCCGCATCCTCGGGCAGGCTTGCGGAAATGGGCAGCAACTCGCGTCCCGCGCGGGTCTCGAGATCGAGGCCCGTGTCGTTGATCGCCGCGATATGCTCGCGGTTCACATCGACCAGCGTCACTTCGCAGCCGGCGCGGTGGAAGGCGGCGCCGTAAAGGCAGCCCATCGCGCCCGCGCCGAGGATCACCACTCTCATTGCACCGCCTCCGCGAAGCCGAATGCTCCGTCGCGCCGGAACAGCATGTCGGCCCGCCGCGGCATCGCGGCCCACAAAGCGCGGGTGAAGCGCTCGTAATGCTGGACGAAGCGGGTCACTTCCGCGCGGTCCATGCCCGGCCGCCCGGTCGCTGCGGACAGGCCCTGTTCCTGCTTCAGGCGGGAAACGATCACCGTTTCGAGATCGGGCACCTCGATCGAGACGAGCAGCGCGATCCGATCCCACACCTGTGCATATTCATTGGTCAGTTCGTCGAGCGACCATGCGAACCACGCTCCGTCCGGATCTTCCGCCGCTTCGAGCGCATTGATCGGCCCTGTAAAGGGCGGCAGATCCTCTGCCCGCAGGCCGACGCACCAGCCTTCGAGCAGGATCACGTCGGGCCGGCCGGTGAACTCCGGCCAGTCCTCGCGGCTAATGCGGTCGTCGTCGAGCTTGTCGAACCGGGGCAGGGGCGTGCGATCCTCCGGCCCGGCGCGCGACAAGCCATCGAGCGTATCGAGCAGCAGGATCGTGTCATGCGTGCCCGGAACCCCGCGCGTCTCGCACAGGCGGTGGATTTTGTCCCCCAGTTGGTAGCGCGCCGGTTTGCCGAAATAGAAATCGTCGAGCGACAGCAGGCAGGGTTTCAACCCGTAAAACAATTCGAGCGCCGCGCCGACCAGCCGGGTGAGGGTGCTTTTGCCCGAGCCCTGCGCCCCGTTGATCCCGACCAGCGGCGGCGTTGCGCTTTCGCGCAGATCCATGATTCGCGCGGCGATCGCGCAGGCGGCTTTGGCCGAGGAAAGATTGGCGGGCAGGTCTGCGGGGAGCGCGTCGAGCAAGTGCTGGGGAGAGAGCATCAGCCCCCGATAAGCCCTCCGCCGAGCAGCAGCAACAGCTTCACGTCGATCGCCGTGCCGCTTTTGCGATGCTCGGCAATGGTTTCGGCGATAGCCTTGAGCGGGACGCGGTGGGTGACGATATTCTCGCCGTCCACCCCGCCGCCGTCGCTCACCCGTGTCAGCCCGGTTGCCTTGAGCAAAGTGAAGCTTTCACTGACCATGCCGGGGGAGGACCAGAATTCGCCGAGCACTTCCCAGTTCTCCGCGCGGTAGCCGGTTTCTTCCTCCAGTTCGCGGCGGGCCGCGTCGAGCGCATGCTCGAAATCGCTGCCGTCGTCGTCGCCGATCAGCCCGGCCGGCAACTCCAGGCACAGGCGGCTCAGCGGCACGCGGTACTGCTCGACCAGGATCACGTCCTGACCGCCGTCCTCATTGGTATCCAGCGCGAGGATCACCGCCGCGCGAATGCCGCGCGCGCGCCCGACATATTCCCAGCGCCCGCGGGTCTTGGCGGTGATGAACTTGCCCTGCCAGCGAATCTCTTCCGGCAGGTCGGCGTCGCGGTCTCTCATACCTCGATCGGCCGATCGGGCAGTTCGTTCACGTCGTCGTCCGCGCGCGGCAGGTAGCGGCCGAGGATCGTGCCGACTTCGGCGACCGCCGCGGCCATGCCCGCGCCGATCCGGCCGTCCTTGATATGCGCGAGCATCGCCGCCATCGCCGCGCCCCACACTTCGGGCTCGACCTGGCTGGCGATCGCCTCGTCCGCGACGATCTCCGCGCGGTGCTCGCGCATCGAGAGGTAGATCAATATGCCGGTGCGCCCGGTGGTGCGGCGCTCCGCCCCGACGCGAAAGAAGCTCATCGCCCGGTCATGCACCCGCGCGGTTTTGAGTGCGCCGGGGATCAGCGCGAACTTCAGCGGCTGCCACAACTGGAGCAGCATCATCCCGACGAACTTGAGCGTCGCGATCCCGAGCGCGAGGCTGAGGATTTCGCGCGGGGTCCATTCGTGGCTCCACAGGCCCAGCAGCCATTCGACGATCCCGAAATAGAACTGCGGGAAGCTCGCGACCACCGCCAGCGCCGTGAACGCGACCGCCGCCGACCACGCGAGGGCGATGTCGGTATAGCCGTCCGAACGGTCCGCGATGATCGTCACGATCTCGCCCGCGCTGTGCAGTTCCGCCTCGCCGACCGCGCCGCTGATCTGGCGGTTTTCGTCTTCGGTGAGGTAGGTCCGGGCCATCCTACCAGCTCCCCGAAGCGCCGCCGCCGCCGGACATGCCGCCGCCGAACCCACCGAAGCCGCCGCCACCGCCGCCAAATCCGCCGCCGCCGCCACCCCAACTGGAGCCGCCGCCCCCGCGGGTCGCTGCATTGAGCGCTTCCCACAGCACGATATTGCCGACCGCGCTGCCGATGCCCCCGCCGCCATAGCGCCGGCCGCCGTTGCGGCGGGCGAAGAAGCCGACGAAGGCGACGATCATCACGATCCAGAAGATCACGCCGAAAACGGTCGGCCCGTTGGCTTCGTGGCGGGCTTTCTGCGAGGCCGCCGCCGCATCGGCGATCGCCTTGGCGTCGGCCGGGGTGCGGTTGAGCTGGGTGACGATCGCACTCACGCCCGCGTCGATCCCGCCGGCGTAGTCGCCCTGCTTGAAGCGCGGGGTGATATCGTTGGCGATTATCCGGCCCGAGAGGATGTCGGTGATATAGGGCGTCAGCCCATAGCCGACCTCGATCCGCACCTTGCGCTCGTTCGGTGCGACCAGCAGCAGCACGCCGGTGTCGCGTTCCTTGCTGCCGATACCCCAGGTCTCGTAGAGCTTGGGCGCGTAGGTTTCGATCGTGTCGCCGTCGAGGCTCGGCACGGTCGCGACGATCACCGCATTGCCGGTCTTCGCCACATAGGCGCCGAGCTGCTGATCGAGCGCCGCCTCGTCCGCGTCGGGGATGATGTTCGCCCCGTCATAGACCGCCTTGTCGGGACGCGGCGGCAGGGCGGCATTGGCGGGCGCGGCGATGCCTGCCAGCAGCATCGCCGCCAGCAGGCAATTCACCAGGGCGAGCGCATGGTCGCGCAAGCGTAGCATTGTAATTACCTTCCGTTCGCCCTCAGTTCGCCGCAGCGGCGGGAGTAGCCGATGCAGGCGCGGCGTTGTCGTTCGCCGGGGCGGCCGGAGCGGCGGCGCCGAAATCGACCTTGGGGGCCTTGTCCGCGCCTTCGTCGGCCTTGAAGTATTCCATCGGCTTCGAGCCGTAGACGATCTTTGCCGCCATCACATCGGGGAAGGTGCGGATCGTGGTGTTGTAATCCTGCGCCTTCTCGTTGAAGCGGATGCGCTCGACGTTGATCTGGTTTTCGGCGCCTTCGAGCGCGACCATTAGGTCCTTGAAGTCCTGCTGGCTTTGCAGCTGCGGATAGGCTTCGACCACGCTGCGCAGCTGGCCGAGCGCCTGGGTCAGCTGGTTCTGTGCGCCCTGGAACTTTGCGAATTCCTCGGGATTCGAAAGATCGTCGGTGGTGATGTTGATCGAGGTCGCCTTCGCGCGCGCTTCGATCACATTGGTCAGGATCTGGTTTTCCGAACCGGCGGCGGCCTTCACCGTGTTCACGAGATTGGGGATCAGGTCCGCGCGGCGCTGATAGGCGCTCTGGACCGTGCCCCACTGGGCCTTGGCGGCTTCTTCCTTGGTCGGCACGCTGTTGACGCCGCAGGCGGCAAGCCCGAGCGCCGCGACTGCCATCAGGGCAAGGCGCGCGATGCGGGTGGTGAGCGGGCTGGTCATGGTCGTCGTTCCTCCGTTGCCGCGCGTTCCTCCGCGCGGCTACTGTATTGCGTAGATAGCACAGCGCCATGCGCTTTCAAGGAGTGCTTAGCGCCCGCTTGTGACGGTTCGGCAAAGCTGGCAGGTTCGCAGCCATCGCATCATTGCAAGGAGAGCAGGCAATGCTCAAGGAATTCAAGGCCTTCATCGCGCAGGGCAACGTGCTGGATCTGGCAGTCGGCGTGATCATCGGCGCGGCTTTCGGGACGATCGTGAAGTCGCTGACCGACAGCATCATCATGCCGGTGGTCGGGTTGTTCGTCGGCAGCGTCGATTTCTCGAGCAAATATCTCGTGCTCTCGGGCACTGTCGCGCCGGGCACGCCGCTGGCGGAAGCGCAGAAGGCCGGGGCCAACGTGCTCGCCTATGGCGCGTTCGTTTCGGCGGTGATCAATTTCCTGATCCTCGCCTTCATCATCTTCCTGATGGTCAAGGCGGCGAACAAGGTGCTGCACCGGCACAAGGAAGAAGCCGCGCCCAGCGGCCCGAGCGAAATCGATCTGCTGACCGAAATCCGCGACGCGCTGAAGAAGTAGCCCGCCGAACAGCGCGTCCACTTCCCATTCAGCCGCGAATGCCTATATAGGGCCTGCCGGTTTCGGCCGGCTATGGCGATAAATCGCGGCGTATAATAGATGCAGCGGACCCGGGGGCAGTACCCGGCGGCTCCACCAGAAAGCGCGGGAAACCACGCTTCCTGACGGGGTCGAACTAGGATCGACGTGTATTGAAAAGCGCAGTTTTCGCTCGGGCTGAGTAACCCGTTCAAGGCTCAAAACACACAAGTGCCAATGACAATGAAGCACTCGCAATCGCCGCGTAATTCTAGGGCCTAACGGCCTGACGTTACAGAGCTAAGCGCGGTTGGACCGACCGGGCAACAGAACGGATTCCGGGGGCCCGGGGTGGGCCTAGCAACAGAACCACCCCACCTATTCCCCCTATTCCACCCGCGACCGGATTGCTGGATCATGCTTTCGCCCGACGAACCGATCCTCCTGCTCACCACCGGCGGCACGATCGACAAGATCTATTTCGACGCGCTGTCGGATTACCAGGTGGGCGAGACCGTGGTCGCCCGGCTGCTCGAACTCGGGCGCGTGAAGCGCCCGTTCCGGCTGGAGGAAGTGACCCGCAAGGACAGCCTCGAATTGACCGACCAGGATCGCGCCGCGATCCGCGCGCGAATCGTCGCTGCCCCGGAAAGCCATATCGTAATCACGCACGGCACCGACACGATGACCGAAACCGCGAAGGTGCTGGCGGATATTCCGGGCAAGGTGATCGTGCTGGTCGGGGCGCTCGCCCCGGCGCGGTTCGGCGAAAGCGACGCGAGCTTCAATCTCGGGATGGCATTCGCCGCGGCGCAGCTTGCCGCGCCGGGCGTCTACATCGCGATGAGCGGATCAGTGTTTCCCGCTGGCCGCGTGGTCAAGGACCGGGCGCAGGGCGCTTTCGTCGCTTCGGGCGATTGAGACGGGCAGGGGCTGCTGCTCGGCCTTCATCGCCTGCTCGTATTTGATGCAATCGAGCATCTTGGCGCCGGCCATGAACACCGCGCCGGTGCAGGCGAGAAACAGCAGCTTGCCGCCGAAGCCCGGATATTGGCCGAGATAGACGATGCCGCGTTCGACCGCGCCCAGTGCAAGGGCGTAGACGATCAGGAAGGCTTCGAGCTTCGTCTTGATCGTGAACAGCCGCTTGATCTTCGCCAGCATGATATCTCTCTTCCTTGGTATCGGAATGAGCAACGATCATGCCAGACGTTGTTTCCCGCGCCAAGCGCTGGTTAACTGCTGTTAACTTTGTAAAGCGGACCGACAGATTCCCGGACTCTAGATCAGTTCCGGCAAATCCAGCGTTTCGAGCAATTTTCCGCGGGCATTCGCCACATCGTTCTCCAATGCGGACGAGCCGAGTTCGCCGGGGTGAATCTGCTCGGGCCACCATTCCTCGATCACCGCGAGCAGCCGTTCCTCGGCCGCTTCGGTGAACAGAAACCGCGGATCGACCGTGTAAGGATCGGCGACAACCCGCAGGCGGAGGCAGGCAGGGCCGCCGCCATTGGCCATGCTCTGCTTCACGTCGACCGGGATCACCTGGCGAATGGGCCCGTTGCCGGCCATCATCGCATCGAGCCAGCCGCGCACCGCCGGGCTGTCCTGCGCCTCGGTCGGGATCACCAGCGCCATTTCGCGCGAAGGAAGCGTCAGCAGCTGCGCGTTGAACAGATAGGTGCGGATCGCTTCGGCCAGGCTGACCGCGCTCTCGGGCACCACCACGATCTCGGCCTCGGGCATTTTCGCGCGGATCGCGGCATAGGTCGCATCCGGGTCGGCGAAGGCCAGTTCATGGGTGAACAGCACCCGTTCGTTCGCCACCGCGACCACGTCGTTGTGAAACGCACCCGCCTCGATCGCGGCGGGATTCTGTTCGATGAACAACACCCGTTCCGGATCGAGCCCGTGGAGGCGCGCGACGATCCGGCTGGCTTCCTCGTGCTGGCGCGCGGGGAAGCGCCCGCCGCGCTTGCCGTAGACGAACACCTCCAGCCCCGGCGCATCGTGGCCGGCGCACAGCCGGATGTGGTTCGCCGCGCCCTCGTCGCCGAAGCAGGCCAGCACCGGCGGGTGAACCGCGAAATGCGCGCTGTCGGCGAAGGCGAGCTGCAACTGCCGCAGCGTGTCGGGCCATTCCTGGAAGCGGTGCGGCATGGTCACGAGATTGGCGGCGGTCAGGTGGCAGCGCCCGTCGCGCGTATCGGGCGCGGGCGAAACGGTCGCGGCATTGGCGGTCCACATCGACGAGGCCGACCAGGCGGCGGCGAGCAGCGCATGGTCGGTCGCGGCGTCGGCCGCGATCTCGGTCAGGAAGCGGTGGTTCGGGCGGGGCGGGGGCAGGAAAAAGCCCTGCGCCAGCCCGAGTTCGCGGTTGCCGCGCATCTTTTCCAGCCCCTGCAGGGCGGCGGCGCGCGGAAAGGAGATTTCGCCGGCATGGGCGGTCGCCGCGAGGTTGCCGAGGCTGAGGCCGGCGTAATTATGCGACGGGCCGACGATCCCGTCGAAGTTGATTTCGACGAGGCTCATTCCGATCCTCCCCTGCAAGGGGAGGTGGCAGTCCGTAAGGACTGACGGAGGGGTTTAACCGCTCGCGGGGAAACCCCTCCACCGCCTGCGGCGGTTCCCCTCCCCCTAAGGGGGAGGATCAAGAAGCACCCCGCTCTCACCGCGCCACGCTCCAGACCTCGTCGCCCGGCTGGACGTCGAGCAGATCGGCGGTGCGCGAATCGATCGCGACCGTACCGTCGTCGAGGAAATCGCGCGCGCCGAAGCAGCAGCGGAAGCCCGAGAGCTGGCCGGTCGCGATCAGCGCGCGTTCGCCGCTCTCGGCCTCGATCCGGCTGATCGCGGCCCGCTTCGCGTTCCTGACCGATTCGACCTTGTCGGTCCGCGCGGTCATGGTCGGGCCGCCGTCGAAGATATCGACATAGCCTTCCGCCGCGAAGCCCTCCGCTTCGAGCATCCGCATCGCGGCGCGGCCGGTCGGGTGCGGCACGCCGATCGCGCTGCGCGCCTCGTCGTCGAGCATCGCGATATAGACCGGATGCTTGGGCATCAGGTCTGCGATGAACTGGTTGCCGTTGATCGCGTTGAAATAGTCGGCATCCTGAAAGCTCATCCCAAAAAACCGCCCGGCGACTCCATCCCAGAACGGCGATCCGCCGCGCTCGTCGATGATCCCGCGGAGTTCGGCGAGGATGCGGTCGGCGAAGCGCTTGCGGTGCATCGCGATGAACAGATAGCGGCTGCGCGCGAGCAGCATGCCGAGCCCGCCGGCGCGCTCGTTCGGATGGAGGAACAGCCCGCCGACCTCGCTCGACCCTTCCAGGTCGGTCACGAGGCTGAGCATTTCGGCGCGGACGGTGCGCTGCAATTCCTCGGAATGCTGGGTGAGGGTGGTCAGGCGATAGGAATAGAACGGCCACGACTGCCCGACCTGGGTGAAGATCTGGCAGGTGCCGCGGACCTCTCTGGTCTCGCTGTTCTCGAGCACCAGCACGAACACCTCGTCGGCCAGCTCGCCGGAATCGTCGCGGCCGAAGGCCCTGGCCGCGCGCTCCAACTTGGCGTTCAAGGCCTTGCGGTCGGGCGGCAGATTGGTGAAGCCGCCGCCCGTGAGCTTGGCCATCTGGTAAAGCGGTTCGAGATCGGTCAGGCGCGCGGCGCGCAGGCGGAAGCTCACAGCACGTCTCCCGAGGCGAGACGGTGGAGGACCAGCGCGGAGAGCCGCGCGCGTTCGGCGAGCGAGGACACGATCATGAATTCCTGCGGCGAATGGATCGCCCCGCCGCGCACGCCCATCGTATCGACCACCGGCACGCCGCAGGCCGCGATATTGTTGCCGTCGCACACTCCGCCGCTGTCGCGCCACGCGATTTCCTGTTTCAACTGTGCCCCGCAAGCCTTTACAAGATCGAACAATTTTTGCGCCTTTGCATTGACCGGCTTGGGTGGGCGGGTGATCCCGCCATGCACCGAAATCTGGACCTCAAGCTCGCTTGAGAGTTGGTGAGCAATATGGTTAAAATCGAGTTCGAATTGCTCGGCCGCGGCGGTGTCGCGCGGGCGGATGTTGAACCGCAGCACCGCGTGATCGGGCACGACATTGTTCGCGCTGCCGCCGTCGATCCTCGCCGGATTGACGCTCAATCGCTCGTCATGAAGCGCCTTCAGCGCCACCGCCAGCCGCGCCGCCGCGACGATCGCGTTGCGCCCGTCGAGCGGATTGCGCCCGGCATGGGCCGAGCGGCCGGTGACGGTGACGCTGTAGTTCCCGCTGCCGCCGCGCGCATGGGCGAGGGTGCCGTCGGGCAGGGCGGAAGGTTCGTAGGTCAGCGCGGCATATTTGTCCCGCGCCAGCAGTGCGATCAGCGGGGCGGAGGAGAGCGAACCGGTCTCCTCGTCCGAATTGATCATCACGTCATAGCCGATCTTGCCGGCCGCTTCGCTTCCTTCGAATGCCTTCAGCGTTTCGAGGATCACGGAAATGCCGCCCTTCATGTCGGCGGTGCCCGGGCCGCCCAACGTATCGCCGTCGATCCAGGTCAGCGCCTGGAACGGGTGGTCGGCCGGATAGACCGTGTCCATATGGCCGGTCAGCAGGAAGCGCCGCCGCGCATCGGGCCGCACCCGGAGAAGCAGATGCCGGCCATGCGCTTTCTCCACTTCGGTCCCGTCGGACGCGATCGCGGTGACCGGGGCCGGTTCTTCGAGCGAAACCTCGCCCGGTAGCGCCGAGAACGCGTCGGCCAGAAGGCCCGCGACCGTTGCAAGCCCGGCAAGATTGCCGGTGCCGCTGTTGATCGCGGCCCAGGATTCGGTGCGGGCGAGCATCGCCGCCGGGTCGATTCGTTCGAACAAAGCTTCGGAGGGTTGAACCTGTTGCATCGGAAACCGGTCTAGCCGCGCAAAATGGACTCTCCAACCCCGCGCGCAAGAATGTTGCTAACCCCGCCATGACAGACCGGATCGAACGCTACGGCATGCAGGTGGCTGCGACGCCTGCGATCTGATGTTTGAACGAGCCGGGAGAGCCAGCGGCAAGCCGCGTTGCCGCGTCATGCGGACGCTCGGCCCGTAAGCGCGAAAGTGCCGGATAACCGGCCCACCGCACTCTTAACGCCTCGGTAAGATTTGCCTGTAACTAAGGTTACGGTGCAACTGGGGGAACGGATGTGCAGCAGTTTCGTCCGCGGATCGAAGATCGCCACAAGGTGATGGTCCGCGCGCGCTTGCGGGCCGGGGAGACCGAGCGCGAGGCGTGCATCGTCGATATTTCGACCCGCGGCCTGTCCGCCGCGGCGACGCCCGCGCCCCGGCAGGGCGAGATCGTCGAGATCGCGGTCGGCAAGCACACGATCGTCGGCCAGGTCCAATGGACCAGCGAACGGCGCTTCGGAGTAGCCTTCCGCGAACGGATCAGCGTGATCGCGGCGATCTCGGGCAAGGGCAATCTGGTCCTGCCGCGCCACGGCCAGGGGACAGCCAGCGCGGTTGCGCTGCGCAATCCGGCCGAAACGAGCGCGGAGACGGCCCGCAGCCTCGAATTCTTCATTTTCGCCGCGGCCGCGGCATTGGCGGTTCTGCTGATTGTGGACCATCTCTCGCTCGCGCTGGCCTCGCTCGATACCGTGCGGAGCGCGCTGGCATCGACGGGCGGCGGCTGAGTCCCATCAGTTCAGTCTGAACACCACTGCGGTTGTGTAGACGCTGGCGATTGGCGTGCCTTGCGCATCCAGCGCCGGCTTGAATGGCCTGGCAAACCCGTCGCACACCGCTTTCTTGAAGGCGGGATCGACACCGTCGCTCTGGACCACGCAAGTGCCCGGGTCGCCCGCGGCATCCACCATCACCCTCACCGGCACATAGGCGCTCAGTCCATTATAGACCATCGCGGCCGGATAGTTGGCCTGGATTGCCTTGATCGTTGAAGGAATGAGGACCACCTGGCGGGTCAGGGCATTCTGCGCGGCCGGATCGAGGCCCCACGACTTCTCAAGACTGTCAACACAGGTGCGCAAGGCAGCCAGCGGCTTGGTCATCCTGCCGGTGTGCAACACGATCTGCTTCCCGACACCGAATTTTACCAGCAGGCTGGTGGTCTGTTCCTCGAAAGCCGCCTCGGGCGGCACGGGCACCGCGTCCAGGTCGAGTTCTTTCTGGCTGCGCTTCTTTTCAGAACTGCCGTCCCGCTCTTCGTCGAAGGTGGTGAATTTCGCGCTGAACAGCGCCGCCGGGGTTTTGTCGGGGACCGTGCCTCGCAACGCAGGAAGCTTGCGATCCTCCGTATCCGGAGTGAATCGAACCTTGATTTCGCCGGACGGGGTCTGCTACTTGGGAACGGGTTTACCGATCAACGTGAAGCGGAAATTGGTTCTCGATCCGAACGAGGCGATTTCGAGCAGCACGCCATCTTTCACCTCTCCGAACTGGCGCAGCAGACTGCAGCGCTCCTCTCCGTAATCGATCCGCCACTGTGTGGTCGGTTCCAGTGCCGCGTCCTCGGGTGAAGCCGCCGTTGCGCGGCCCACGAGAAGCGCAAGCATCAGTCCGATAACGATGGTTTGACGAAGCATGACACAATCCCCCTGAGGAAGGACTTTCCGGCTTCAGTCCGCGCTTGTCAATTTACGGGCTATCCCGATGAACTCCTCTACGCTCAGCGTCTCCGCGCGCCGCTGGGAATCTATCCCGAGTGCTTCTAGCGCGTCCAGCGCACCGGACAGGCCCTTCAGACTCTGGCGCAGCATCTTGCGGCGCTGGCCGAAAGCGGCCTCGGTCACGCGTTCCAGCATCTTGGCGGAAACGCCTTCGGGCATCTTGGCGGGTTCGACATGGACGATCGCGCTCATCACCTTGGGCGGCGGGGTGAAGGCGCTGCGATGGACCTTCATCGCGAGCTTGGGGACGGAGCGCCACTGCGCGAGCACCGCCAGCCGGCCATAGGCGCCGGAGCCCGGTTCCGCGACGATCCGCTGCGCGACCTCCTGCTGGAACATCAGCGTCAGGCTGCGCCATTGCGGCGGCCAGTCTTGCCCCGAGAGCCAGCCGACCAACAGCGCGGTGCCGACATTATAGGGCAGGTTGGACACGACGGAGAAGGGCTCGTCGCCTAACAATTCGGCCGGCTTGACCTTCATCGCGTCGCCTTCGATCACACTCAGCTGCCCGGGAAAGGCATCGGACAGCTCGGCCAGCGCCGGGAGGCAGCGGCGGTCCATCTCGATCGCGGTCACCCGCGCTCCGGCGCGCAGCAGCGCACGGGTCAGGCCGCCGGGGCCGGGGCCTACCTCGAGCACATTGCGGCCATCGAGATCGCCCGGGATCGC
This sequence comes from Candidatus Andeanibacterium colombiense, assembly GCA_029202985.1. Taxonomy (GTDB): domain Bacteria; phylum Pseudomonadota; class Alphaproteobacteria; order Sphingomonadales; family Sphingomonadaceae; genus Andeanibacterium; species Andeanibacterium colombiense. Next base: position 3,444,832 of record CP119316.1, read on the forward strand.
GGCGATCCGGTCGAGCAATTGTTCGTCGAACAGGAAATTCTGGCCGAGCGCCTTCGAGGCGCTGAGCCCGTGGCGCGCGATCACTTCGCGTAACGGGGGAAGGCTCATGCGCCGAAGCGGCGCGCGGCGCATTCGCCGGCCATGCGGATCGCCGCGATGGTCGCGCCCGGATCGGCGGTCTGCTGGCCGGCGATTCCAAAGGCGGTGCCATGATCGGGCGAACTGCGGATGATCGGGAGGCCGAGCGTGATATTGACGCCCGCGTCAAAATCGAGCGCCTTCAGCGGGATCAGCGCCTGATCGTGATACATGCAGATCGCCAGATCGTAGCGTCCCCGCTCATGCGCCGCGAACAGCGCATCGGCCGGGTGCGGCCCGCTGACTTCGATCCCTTCGGCGCGCAGCAGTTCGATCGCCGGGGCGATGATCCGCAGCTCCTCGTCGCCGAACTTGCCGCCTTCACCCGCATGCGGGTTGAGCCCGGCGACCGCGAGGCGCGGGCGCTCGATCCCGAAATCGCGCTGCAATGCGCGCGCGGCGATCCGGCTGCGATCGGCGATCAGCTCGATGCTCAGCAGCGCCGGAACCTCGGACAGGGCACAATGCACCGTCAGCGGCACGGTTCTGAGCGTCGGCCCGGCGAGCATCATCACCGCATCGCCCCATGCGACGCCGCAGGCTTCGGCGACGAATTCGGTCTGACCGGGGAAGGTAAAGCCGACTTCGGCCAGCCGGGCCTTCGACACCGGGCCGGTGACGATACCCGAGGCTTCGCCGGTGGCGGCGAGCGTCACCGCCTTGGTCAGCGAGGCGAGGGCGAGCGCGGCACCGTCGAGGTCGGGTTCGCCGGGGCGGTAGGCGCCGTCATCGCCTTCGAGCACCGGAAATGCGGTGGGAAAGACCGCGGCGGCTTCAGCCGGATCGGCGATCGGGGCGATCCGGATGTCGAGCCCGCGCCGCATGGCCGCGGCTTCGAGCAGCCCGGCTCCGCCGACCGCGAAGAACGGCGGCAGGGCGGCGGCGTCGCGCCGGGCCCAGGCTTCGCACACCAGCTCCGGCCCGACCCCGGCGGGATCGCCGAGCGAGACCGCGAGCGCCTTCATTGCGCCATCAATTGTAATCGATGATCGCGTCGCGGCGAAGGTCGCGCAGGTAGCGCTGGGCCCGCTTGTTCACGCGATCGTCCTCGATCTGCTTCATCACCTGGTCGAAATCGGGACCCTCGTTGACCTGCGGATCGTCGCGGCCGCAGAGCATCAGCACGCGCACGCCTTCCTCCATCGAGCCGAACGGGCCGTAATACTGGCCGAGCGACAGCTTGAGCAGGTTCTGCGCGAGCTGCTCGGGCAGCGCGCGGGCAGACATCTGGTCGTTGGTGACGACTTCGGCGCCCATTTTCGCCGCGATCGGATCGGAATCGCCGCAGCCGTGCATCTGCGCGAGGCCCGCGTTGAATTCGGCGAGCTTGGCTTCGGCCTGCGCCTGCGGGAGGCCCGGCGGGAATTTGAGCGAGATCTGCTTGAGGCTGAGCACCGCGTCGCGCGGATCGGCGGTGAGCACCTGGCGCTTGTCGATCAGGTACAGCAGCGAGAAGCCGCCCGGGACCTGGATCGGCCCGACCAGCTGGCCGGGTTCCATCTGCTTGGCCGCCGCGCCGAGTTCGGCCGGGAGCAGCCCGAGCCTGAGCCAGCCGAGATCGCCGCCGACCACCGCGCTCGACGCCTGCGAATATTGCCGGGCATAGGCGACGAAGCTGCCGCCCGCCTTCAGCTGGTCCATGATCTTCTTGCCGTTGTCGAACACGGCCTGCTGGTTTTCCGGGGTCGCGGTGAGATAGATTTCGCCGATCCGGTATTCCTCGGTGCCCTTCGATTCCTGCAGCCGCTTGAGGATTTCGTCGACCTCCTCCTTCGACACGCTGATGAAGGGTTCGACATTGCGCGAAAGGATGCGCTGCCACGCCAGCTCGCCTTCGATCTGGCGCTTGAGCGACTGGGGCGAGGAACCGATCTTCTTCAGATGGGCGTCGAGTTCGGCCGAGGGCTTGTTGAAATTGTTGGTCGAGACGCGCTCGTAGGTCTGGGCGATCTCGTCACGGGTGACTTCGATATCGAGCGCCTTGGCCTCCTGGATCTGCAGCGTCTCGTCGATCAAGTTGCGCAGCACCTGCAGGCGCAGGCGTTCCTTTTCCTCGGGCGAAACAGTCGCGCCCTTGTTCGCGTCGATCACCAGCGCCATCCGCTGGTCGATATCGGTGCCGGTAATGACGAAGCCGTTCACCACCGCGGTCGCCTTGCGCAGGTTCGGGTCTTCCTTGCCGAGCAGGGTGATCGAGGACGGCAGGTTGAACGCGTCGCTGGTGTCGACCGCTGGCGAGGTGTCGTCGGACTGGGCGCTGGCGGCACCGAGGCCGGACAGCGTGACCCCCGCGACGAGCGCTGCGGCGATGAGTCCCCGCCCCGAATTCAACAGATTCTTGCCCGTCTTGATCACACACCACATCCCGTTTGGGGCGCGGTTTCCCGCTCCCTGGCAGTTCGATCGATTGGCTTTCGCAGGCTTAACCATTGCTGAGCGCCGATCGCAGAGCGCGCGGATAGCGCGTTTGCGCATTCCTGCCAACCGGGACGGGCCGACAGGTTCAGAAGCCCAGATTCTTGAGCGCGAAGTGGATCTGAAACGTGTCGCCCTTCGCCGCATCGCCATTGGCGATATAGTCGCGCCGCCAGGTCAGGCTCACTTCGAGGCAATCGTCCGCATAGGCGACCCCGAGGCGGGTGCGCAGCGGGTCGAAGCCGTCCGCGGTCAGCGTCGGATCCTCTTCCTTGTCGGTCAGGTTGATCACGCTGGAGCCGAAGATCGACCAGTATTTCGCGAAGCCGACACGGCCGGCCACGCGCAGTTCCTCGCGGTCCTGCAGATCCTCGAGCTGCGCGGAGATGTCCCGGTTGAGCCGGAGATAGCCGGCTTCGAAATAGGTCGCGGCAGAGCCCACGGTAAGGTCCAGCTCGTTGCGGCGGACGGTGAAACTGTCCTTGTCGAGCCGGAAGCGGTGCGTGAGCTTGAGGAAATCCTTGTAGCGGATTTCGGTCCGCCCGACGAAGTCCGACAGGCGGCCGCTCAGGCCGGTGCCGTCGGGCAGCAGCGTCGCCTCGCTGGTCAGGCGGTAGGATTGGCCGATCGTGGTCTTGATCTGCAGATTCGGCCGCTTGTACTGCCAGTCGAAGCCGTAGGTGACGCGCGCGCCGTCTTCGATCCGGTCGTAGCCGGGGAAGCGGTTGAGCGCGAACAGGTTCGAATCCTCGAGGTCGATCGAGCGCGAATCCTCGTTCGGAACATCGAGATTGTCGATCGGCGGGGTCGCGACGAGCTGGACTCGCGGCGTGAGGACCTGCGTGCCGCCCATGAATTCGCCGACGAAAGGCCATTTCACGTCGACTGCGGCCAGCGCCACGCCGCGCGCCTGCCAGCCGGGATTGCCGCGATAGATCGCGGTCGCGGTCAGGTCGTTCTCGTCGGAATGATAGACGTCGCCGCGCAGCAGGCCGGTAAACGTCACTTCCTGGCCCATGCCGGTGATGCGGGTGAGATCCCACTGGGCGCCCGCGAAGGCGCGCTGCGTGTCCTGCCCGTCGGTGCGGGTGATCGCGAGGCTGTTGATCTGGAGCTGGACGTTGCCGCCGAGCACCGGATCGGCGAGCCGGCGGCGATAGTCGATCAGCGGCAGCGCGACCGGAACCTGGCCCTGGTCATCGCCGACGCGCAATGTCTGGGTCGCCCAGCCCTGGATGGTAAGATAGGAATTGTCGTCGATCCGCTCGAGGTTGATGTTCGAGCGCAGGCGGTCGTCGCGGCTGATGTCGTAGCGGCGCAGGAAGGTGCGGTCGCTCGCGATGCGGGCCGAGGCGGTCAGGCTCCATTCGGGCGAGAACTGAAATCTGCCGTTGCCGAAGAAGTACCCGCGCCAGGCCTGTTCCTCTTCGGTGACGGGATCGGAGACCGTGCCGGTGCCGAAGCGTCCGCTACGCGTGGCATAGCCGGTGACCTGGAATGCCCCGTCGTCCAGCAGTGCGCGATATTGCGCGGAAACCATCGGCGCGGCGTTGGTATAGACGTGGCCGGTGACGGTCAGGTCGTGATTGTCCGCGAGCCGGAGATAATAGGAATCGCTGATTTCCACCCCGTTCGAGGCGGAATAGCGGATGTCGGGGATCAGCAGCCCGTTGATCGCGCGCCCGTCGGTCGCGACCACAAGGCCGGGGATCGGCAGCAGCCGCATGCCGAACAATTCCAGCGTCGCGCCGCGGAAGCGCACGCGCTTCTCGTCCGGATCGTAGGTGACCTTCTGGGCCACGATCCGCCAGGTCGGCGCTTTCGGGCAGCCGTCCGAATCCTCGACCGAGCAGGCCGAATAGGCCGCATGGTCGAGCGTGATCGTGCCGTCCGCCGCCTGCTGCCCCGAAACGGCCGCCAGCCGCCCACCCTCGCGCAGCGCCAGCAGCAAATTCTGCATCGCGCCGATCTTCATGTCGTCGGTCAGGGTCAGGCTGTCGGAATAGAGGACGTTGCCGTCCTTATCGACCGAGCGGATATTGCCGTCGGCCACGATCTGGTTGCTCTTGCGGTTCCACACGACCTTGTCCGCGCGGACGGACTGGCCTTCGCTGCGCAGGATCACGTTGCCGGTCGCGGTGACGATCTCGGTATCGTAATTATAGTCCAGATTGTCCGCTTCGAAGGCGACCTGGCGGGTTTCCTCCGCGATCGGCGGCGCGCCATCGGGGGAGGAAGTGCCGTTCAACGGGATGCGGTTCGAAGGGGCGGTCTGATCCTGCCCCGCATCCTGCGCGAAGGCCGGCAGCGCGCAGCCGGCCGCGAAGGTGCCGAGCGCCAGCGCGGCGGCCCGCACGGCTGTGCGGCGCAAGGGCAGGGCGGCGGTCATAGCGAGCGGCGGAGAAGCGCGGCGGGGAGCATGGCTTGCCTATCGCACCGGTGGATCGTAACTGCAACGCCACGTATTGCTTGCGGCGTCCGCGCGGTTCAGCCCGTCGCAACTCGTTATACACAGATCGATCAAGACCGGAGTTTTCATGCAGTTCACTTTTCGCGACGCCAACGCAGCAGCGCTTCCGCGCCTGCGCGCGCTCATCGTCAATCAGGATGCCTTGCCCGCCGATCTCGAGCCGCAGATGCTCGAAGGCGCCAAGGCCGCGCGTTTCTCGGGCAAGACCGGCCAGGTTTTCGAAGGTTTCGTCAGCCGTGACGGGGCGGTCGTCCGCCTCGCGCTGGCCGGCGCCGGGCAGGCCTCGGCGGCGGATCGCACGGCCGCGCTGGAAAAGGCCGGTGCCGCGCTGTCCGCGCGCTTCCTGACCTCGGGTGAAAATGCGATCGCACTCGATCTCTCCGATGCGGGCCTGTCGGCGGAGGATGCCGCCGCGGTCCTGTTCGGGCTGCGGCTGCGCGCCTGGCGCCACGACTATCGCACCAAGCTGAAGGACGAACAGAAGGTCAGCCTGGTCGAAGCGATCGTCACGGGTGCCCCGGCCGGCACCGAAGCTGCCTTCGCGGTGCAGGAAGCGGTGGCCGACGGCGTCGAGTTCACCCGCGAGCTGGTCACGGAACCGGCCAACATCATCTATCCCGAAAGCTTCGTCGAACGCTGCAAGGCGCGTTTTGCCGGCACCGGGGTCGAGATCACCGTGCTCGACGAGACGCAGATGGCCGCGCTCGGCATGGGCGCTCTGCTCGGAGTGGCGCAGGGCTCGGCGCGCAAGCCGCGCTTGCTGGCGCTCACGTGGAACGGCGGAAAGCCGGGCGAAAAGCCGGTCGCTTTCGTCGGCAAGGGCGTGACCTTCGATACCGGCGGGATCTCGATCAAGCCGGCCGCGGGCATGGAAGACATGAAGTGGGACATGGGCGGGGCCGGCGCGGTTGCCGGCGCGCTGCTCGCGCTGGCGAAGCGCAAGGCCAAGGCCAACATCGTCGGCGTCTGCGGGCTGGTGGAGAACATGCCCGACGGCAACGCGCAGCGCCCGGGCGATGTGGTCACCTCGATGTCGGGCCAGACGATCGAGGTGATCAACACCGACGCCGAAGGCCGGCTGGTGCTGTGCGACGCGCTGACCTGGGTGCAGAAGGAGCATGAACCGACCGCGATCGTCGATCTTGCGACGCTTACCGGTGCGATCATCATTTCGCTCGCGCATGAATATGCCGGGCTGTTCTCCAACGACGATCCGCTGGCCGAAAAGCTGATCGCGTCGGGCAAGGCCAGCGGCGATGTCCTGTGGCGGATGCCGGTCGGCCCGGCCTACGACAAGATGATCGATTCCCCGATTGCCGACATGAAAAACGTCGGCGCGCGCGGGGGCGGCTCGATCACCGCGGCGCAGTTCATCCAGCGGTTCGTCGAGAACGGCACCCCCTGGGCGCATCTCGACATCGCCGGCACCGTGTGGGTCGACAAGCCCGGGGCGACCTGGGACAAGGGCGCGACCGGCTATGGCGTGCGCCTGCTCGACCGCTTCGTGCGGGACAATCTCGAGGGGTGATGTCAATTCCTGCCCTCGTCATTGCAAGGGACCGAAGGTCCCGCGGCAATCCAGAGCGGAACTGCGATACGCGCTGGATTGCTTCGCTTCGCTCGCAATGACGAAGGGGGGCTGATGCGCGCCGATTTCTACCAGCTCGGCGGCGAGACGGTCGAACAGACGATCCCGCTGCTCGCGTCCAAGATCAAGGATGCGGGCGGCAGGCTGCTGGTCGTGTCGGACGATCCGGCGCAGCTCGAAGCGGTCGGCGAGGCGCTGTGGCGCGAGCGGCCGGACGATTTCCTCGCCAACGGCACCGCGGGCGGCGAACACGACGCGCGCCAGCCGATTCTGCTTTCGCACCGCTGCGATGCGCCCAACGGCGCGCGGCTGGTGATGTTCGCGGATGGCCTGTGGCGCGACGAGGGGGTGGGTTTCGACCGCGCCTTCCTGCTGTTCGGCGAGGCGACCCTGGCCGGCGCGCGCGCGGCCTGGCGTACGCTGGGCGAACGCGAGGATATCGAGCGCCGGTTCTGGAAGCGCGAGGGCGGCCGGTGGGTCGAGGGGCCTTGACCTGACGTGCCGGCGCGGAGACAAACCGCGCAGGGCCGATCGGGGAGTTGGGCAAATGAAGAAATTCGCAATACTGGGTGCGGCGCTGGCGGTCTGCGCCTGCGGTCCTTCGGCCAAGGTGCAGAAATCGGGCGACGAGGCGACGATCACGCTCAACAATGGCGGCGAAAAATCGACCATCACCAGCGGCAAGAGCGCCCCGGCGGCACTGCCCGCGGGCTTCACGCTCTATCCCGGCGCGGAGGTGAGCTCCAACGTCACGATGAAGGGCGGGGACGGCACGATGACGATCGTCTCGATGGGCACCGGCGACGGCGTCGACAAGGTCGCGGCGTTCTACAAGGCCCAGGCGGCCAAGGCCGGAATCACGATCGGCATGGACATGAGCACGCCCCAATCGGCGATGATCGGCGGCAACGGCAAGGGGGTGGATTTCACCCTCACCGCCGGCCCCAGGGATGGCGGCGGCACCACCGCCAATCTCTCTTTCACGACCAAGGGCTAATACGCGGACCGGCGTCGCGGGCCTTGCCCCGCGTGGAAACAAGCTCTAGGGGCGCGCCCGAAATCCCAAGACTATCGACGCGTAGAATTTCGCCCCTAGCATTCAAGGAACATCCCATGGCGGTCACCCGCACCTTTTCGATCATCAAGCCCGACGCCACCCGCCGCAACCTGACCGGCGCGGTCACCAAGATGCTCGAGGAAGCCGGCCTGCGCGTCGTCGCTTCGAAGCGCATCCACATGACCCGCGAACAGGCCGAAGGGTTCTACGCGGTCCACAAGGAACGCCCGTTCTTCGGCGAACTGGTCGATTTCATGATCAGCGGCCCGGTGGTGGTGCAGGTGCTCGAAGGCGAAGACGCGATGCAGCGCAACCGCGACATCATGGGCGCGACCAACCCGGCCAATGCCGAACCCGGCACGATCCGCAAGGAACTGGCCGAATCGATCGAAGCCAACACCGTCCACGGGTCGGATTCGGACGAGAACGCGGCGATCGAGATCGCCTATTTCTTCAAGCCGGAAGAAATCGTCGGCTAATATCCCGCCTGAGTCCCCGCGCAGGCGGGGACCTCAGGCAGTCCGGCACGAGGCCTCCGCCTGTGCGGGGACTCGGAAAAAAGGGGCGCCATGCGGTATTTTCTCGACGCCGAGTTCAATGGCTTCGGCGGTGAGCTGATCTCGCTGGCGCTGGTCCCCGAAAAAGGCGGATTGCCGCCATTCTACGAAGCGATCCGCTGCGATGTGCCGACTGAATGGGTCGCGCAGAATGTAATTCCGGTGCTCGAAACCAGGCCGCTCGCCCGCGAGGAAGTCGCGCGGCGGTTTGCGGATTATCTGGGCGACGATCCCGATCCGCATCTGGTCGCGGACTGGCCCGAAGACATCTCCCACGCCGCGCTGTTGCTGATCACCGGGCCAGGGCGGATGTATCCGATCCGCAGCATGCGCTTCGAACTGGTCGATCCGAACATCTTCGGCTTCGGTGTTTCGGCGCAATTCCCGCACAATGCCTATCACGATGCGCTGACCCTGCGCGAAGCGGTGCTGGGTTACGAACGCCGCATGGCCTGAGTTTCGCGGCCGTCCGCCGTGCGCGGCAACCGACTTTTTAGGATTTTAGGGTTAAGAGCGTCGCAACCGGCGCAGTGCCGCATGTCCGATCGCGAGGAAACGCGTGCCCGAAGATCCGTTCCTGGTCGAATGCGACCGGCTTTCGCGGCTGGTCAATCCGATCCAGTACGAACAATTGCGCTGGTCGCGCGAGGACGGGCCGATGCTGGCGCGGCTGGTGTCGCACGCCTTCGAGGCGCTCGAGGACCGGCCCGAGATCGAGCTGGCCGAAGAAGGCGCGACCAAGGATATCAAGCGCTTCATCCTCAAGGTCCATTCCAACCGCGTCGCCGCGGTGCTGATCCATCTCGAAGCCGGCCGCGCGGTGTTCCGCATCGAGCCGATCGAGCGCAGCAAATACGGCGTCGCGGCTGGCAATCCGGTCGCCACCGAATTCGACCTGGCGAACGAGCAATGGGTCGCCAATGCACTGCAGGAATTGTTCGGCCGGATCACCAAGGGGGCGACAGGCTGAGCGCGAGAGAGCGCTTTCCTACAAGCCGAAGCTCCTGATAGATTCGCCGCGGCTCTTTCGAATCGTGCGATTCTTCTCCTTCCGCGGGGTGGTTTTCCCTGTAGGCCCCAATGTGTAACTCAAGCGCGAATTATGCATATAAACGCTTGTTCTTTATAGAGAAATTTAGGGTTACACCAGGGCGGACAGAGTGTCACATGTGTAACCCTGAAGGGTTGGGTCGCGTCAACAGCGCCCGGATTTTCCGGTTTGGACGCGCATCGGGCCGAACTCTCCCCCGGACGCTTCCTGCGTCTTGCGACATCTGTTCGGATAGAGCGGAATTGCGGCTTCGCTGATGACTAGGCGCCTTTCGTTCCCTTCGCCACTTTGGCGGCGGTCCAACCAACGTCATAGTGCTTGCCGTCGAAGCGCAGTCGGCCTTCGTATGGCTCGCGGATGCCGCCGCCTGCCTCAACCACCCCCAGATCATTCCAACGCCGGGTCCTGGATGCCAGGATGCGGATCGGCAGGCGCGTGGCCGCCGTGCCCGAAACAGGTTGCCAGCCGGCCTTCCCTCTTTCGAAAACGGCAAGACGGCATCCCCCGGTGCCGCAGATTCCCCGCGCGGAAGTCCAGACGAGGGCCTCCCGGCGGCCGTCGCCGTTGAGATCGGCGAGAGCATATCCGTAGATTGTATTCGGGTCGTCCGCCCAGTCCTTGCCGGACATCCAGTGAACCAGCCAACTCCTGAATTGCTCGTCTTCTTTTGCCGGCCTGGCTCCGGCGGAGACGCTCAGGTTGAGGGTCACGAGCGCCAGTGCGACGAGATGGCGCGATGCTCGCATCAAAACCCGTCCGCCGCATCCAGCAGTTTCGTCAGCCGTTTCGGCGCCGAGACCCGCCAGCTCCATTTGAGCCGCGTGGCGACCTCGTCCCAGTCGGTGTCGCCGAGGTCGAGGCGGATGCCGATCCAGCCGTCGCCGAAATAGGCCGGGCGGTAATAGCGCGCGCCGTCGCGGTCGATCAGCATCGCCTGTTCGTCGGCGCCGGCGATCTTAACCAGCAGCGCGACCTTGCCGTTTCCGTGGTGGTCGTTCGAGACATAGGCGAATTTCTTGCCCCCAGTCACGCCGAAGCAGGGCATGCCGTGCGAGAGCACCTCGTCGGTCTCGTCCAGCGCCAAGGCCCGCTCGCGCACCTGTGCGGTCAGCCACTCCGGATCGGTGCCGCGCGTGACATAGGCCGACAGCATGCGCGAATAGAGCTGGTGTTCGCCGATCAGCACGCGCTTCGCGAGGCTGTCGGGCGTGTCGCCGGGCTGGATCGCGACCTCGATCCGGCCGAGCACTTCGCCGCCGTCGAGTTCGGGGCTCACCAGGTGAACCGAGGCGCCGGCGTGGCTGTCGCCGGCCTCCAGTGCGCGTTCGTGGGTGTGCAGGCCCTTGTATTTCGGCAGCAGCGAAGGGTGGATGTTGAGCATCCTGCCTTCCCATTTGCGGACCAGCGCTTCGCCGAGCACGCGCATATAGCCGGCGAGGGCGACGTGGGAGGCTCCGGCCTCGCGGATCGCCGCGTCCATCGCCGCGTCGTGATCCTCGCGGGCCATGCCCTTGTGCGAGAGGGCGAAGGTCGGGACGCCTTCGGCTTCGGCGAGGGTGAGGCCGGCGGCGCCGGGATCGTTGCTGGCGACCAGCACCACCTCATAGGCGGCGCCGGGGAGGCGGCTGGCATAGAGCAGCGCGGCCATGTTGGTGCCACTGCCGGAGATCAGGATGGCGAGTTTGGCTTTCACCCGATCCTCCCCCGCCGGGGGAGGGGGACCGCCGAATGCGGTGGAGGGGGTGCCCCCTCCGTCAGCGCTTCGCGCTGCCACCTCCCCCGATGGGGGAGGAGGGGCTCACGCCTCATGCATTGCTTCCCATGCGTCCGGGGAAAGCCAGGTTCCCGCCTCGCCGCGCACGGTGCAGCCGCGCGGGCCTTCGATCACTTCGCCGATGCGGAACACGGTCTCGCCGGCTTCGCTCAGCTCCGCCGAGACCTGCTCGGCCAGTTCGGGCCTCACCGCCAGCACCATGCCGACCCCGCAGTTGAAGGTGCGCGCCATTTCGCCCGGCGCGATATTGCCTTCGCGCTGGAGGAAACCCATCAGGCCTGGTTGCTCCCAGCTGCCGGCATCGATCACCGCATGCGCGCCCTCGGGCAGGACCCGCGGGATATTCTCGAGGAGACCGCCGCCGGTGATATGGGCGAGGGCGTCGATCCTGCCGGCGCGGATCGTCGGCAGCAGGCTGCGGACGTAGATTTTGGTCGGCTCGGCGAGCGCGTCGATCAGCAGGCGGCCGGAATCATTCGGCGTGTCGAACGGGGCGGGCTCGTCGAGCTTCCAGAACTTGTCCCCGGCGAGGCGGCGGACCAGCGAGAAGCCGTTCGAATGAACCCCCGAACTCGCGAGGCCGAGCAGCACATGGCCGGGCGCGACCTTGTCGCCGGTCAATTGCTCGCCGCGCTCGACCGCGCCGACGCAAAAGCCCGCGAGATCGTAATCGCCTTCGCCGTACATGCCCGGCATCTCGGCGGTCTCGCCGCCGATCAGCGCGCAGTTGGAGATGCGGCAACCCTCGGCGATCCCGGCGATCACCCGCTCGGCGACGCCGTTCACGAGCTTGCCGGTCGCGAAATAATCGAGGAAGAACAGCGGCTCCGCGCCCTGGACGATCAGGTCGTTGACGCACATCGCGACCAGGTCGATCCCGATCCTGTCGTGGCGGTCGTAATCGATCGCGAGCTTGACCTTGGTCCCCACGCCATCGTTAGCGGCGACCAGCAGCGGGTCCTTGTAGCCGGCGGCGCGTGGATCGAAGAAGCCGCCGAAGCCACCCAGCTCGACATCGGCGCCGGGACGCGAGGTTGCCTTGACCAGCGGGCCGATCGCCTTGACCAGCGCATTGCCGGCGTCGATCGACACTCCGGCCTGTTCGTACGTATAGGATCGCGTATTGGACGTCATGATCGTGGCCTTTGGCGCATTCGCGCTTGGATTTCCATGACCGTTTAGGCAAAAGGCCCGCAAGTTTCCCCGATGACGATATTCTCACCCGCCCTTCGCCTGCCCACACCCAGCCGAAAGGCCTGGATTGTCGCGGCTTTCGCGGGCGCGGCGCTGGTGGTGGTCGCATGGCAGGCGCTGTTCGCGCAGGTCGCCGGCGATCGCGGAATCGCCGCTGTGGCGAGCAGTACCGATATCTCGATCGGCGGGATCGAGGTCAATGTCACCGGCAAGAATTCCGAAGATGCGCGCAAGAACGGCTATGTGCTGGCGCAGCGGCTCGGGTGGGAAAAGCTCGGCGGACCCAAGGTCAGCGACGGCGAACTCGATTCGATGGTCTCGGCTATCGTGATCGAGCACGAACAGATCGGCCCGCGCCGTTATATCGCGCGGCTCGGGATCGTGTTCGACCGGACCAAGGCCGGGGCGATGCTGGGGGCGGGCGGGCCGCAGGCGCATTCGGCGCCGATGCTGACGATCCCGGTGCTCAAGTCCGGCGGGACCTACACGGTTTACGAGGTGCGCAACGCATGGCAGCGCGCCTGGGCCGAATACCAGGCCGGGGGCAGCGCGATCGATTATGTCCGCCCCTCGGGCTCGGGCGGCGATTCGCTGTTGATCAATTACGGCCAGGTCGGCCGCCGCAGCCGCGTATGGTGGCGCAACGTGCTCGATGCTTTCGGCGCGGCCGACGTGCTGATCCCGGTCGCGGACCTGGAACGGCAATGGCCGGGCGGGCCGGTCAAGGGCACCTTCACGGCCCGCTACGGCCCCGACAACGCGTTCCTCGAGACCTTCACGCTGACCGCACCGAACGAACAGGGCGTGCCCGACATGCTGGTCAAGGCGATCCAGCGCTTCGACGCGATCTACACCGCCGCGCTCGGCCGCGGGCTGCTGCAGCCTGACCCGACGCTGCGCGCGGACCGGATCCAGCTCAACCCGACCATCGCCGCGCTGATCGCGGCCGAACGCAACGCGCAGAACGCCGATGCCGCGGCCGCCGCCGCCGACGCGGCCGACGACGATACGGTCGAGACCGCGCCCACGCCGGTGCCGACCGCGCAGCCCACCGCGCAGCCGGCCGCGGCGTCCTATGTGGTGCAGTTCAACAGCCCGAGCGCCGGCTCGGTCGATAGCGCGCTGGCCGCGGTGCGCGGCGTGCCTGGCGTGCGCGGGGCGGCGACCAGCAGCATCGCGATCGGCGGGGTTTCGGTGATGCGGGTGACCTATAGTGGCGATCTCGGCGCGCTCGCCGCGGCGCTGCGGGCCAAAGGCTGGAACGTCGCGCAGAATGCCGGCGGCCTGGGCATCTCGAAGTAGCGTCATGAGCCAGATCGCCCTGCCATTGCGTGGCGGGCCCGGAGCCGGCCCTGCCCGGATCGTGCTCGGCAATGCGAATGCCCAAGTCTTCGAGGCACTGGCGGCCGCCGAAAGCTGGCCGTTCCGCACCGCGGTGCTGGCCGGGCCGCCGCGCTCGGGCAAGTCGCTGGCGGCGCGCTGGTTTACCGAACAGCATCGCGGCGAGGCGATCGACGATGCCGACCGGATCGAGGAGGCGGAACTGTTCCACCGCTGGAACCGCGCGCAGGAAAGCGGCACTCCGCTGCTGCTGATCGCCCGTGCGCGGGGCTGGGAAATCGCGCTGCCCGATCTCAAGTCGCGCCTCGGCGCCGCGCTCCATCTCGAATTCGGCGAACCCGACGACGAGATGGCCGGCGCGCTGATCGAGGCGCATGCCGAACAACGCGGGCTTGTGCTGGGCGAGGGCGCCACCACATACCTCGTGCCCCGCGCGGAGCGGAGCTTTGCGGGTATCGAGGCACTGGTCGCGGCAATCGACAGGCTGGGCCTCGAACGGAAACAACCGGCGACGCTCTCGATCTGGCGCGAGGCGCTGGAGGAAACAAACGGAGCGGAACAGCCGCGGCTATTTTAGGGTTTCTTGCCTAAAGGCCGAAAATGAGGGAGAATCGTCAGGCTATGTTCGGTGGATTGACTGCATATCTGGACTCGATCCGCGCGCGCGATCCCGCGCCGCGTTCGCGTGCCGAAATCCTGCTCTATCCGGGCGTGTGGGCGGTGTTCTATCACCGCATCGCGCATTGGCTGTTCACCGGCCGGATGTTCTTCCTTGCGCGGCTGGTCAACCACTGGTCCCGCTGGCTCACCGCGATCGACATTCATCCAGGGGCGAAGATCGGCCGCAACTTCTTCATCGATCACGGCTTCACCGTGATCGGCGAAACCGCCGAGATCGGCGATAATGTCACGATCTATCAATGTGTTACGCTGGGCGGGACCAACCCGACCAACGGCAAGGCGGGCAAGCGCCACCCGACTTTGCAGGACAATGTGATCATCGGTTCCGGCGCGCAGGTGATCGGCCCGATCACGGTGGGCGAGCGGGCGCGGATCGGCGCCAATGCGGTGGTGACGGACGATGTCCCCGAAGGTGCGACGATGATCGGCCTCAAGGCGCGTTCGACCCTGGTCCCGGCCGAAACCTGGCTGCGCGAATTCATTCCCTACGGCACCCCGTGCGACGAGCCGTGCGAGCCCTCGGCGGGCATTGCCCGGATCGACGCGCTGGAAGGCCAGTTGGCGGAATTGCGCGCGGAACTCGCGGCGCTGCGGACGCCGGAGCGCGTGGCCGCCAAGCGCACCGGTTCCGATAGCTGATGGCGTCGGTTCCCGGCTCGCCTTCGGTAGTACCTTTCCCCGGGCGCGCGCCCAACCAGGTCGGCTTCGAGCGGGCGGAACTCCAGCGGATCCTCGACCTCTACGGGCGGATGGTCGCGGCCGGCGAATGGCGCGACTATGCGATGGATTTCACCAAGGACTACGCGGTCTTCGCCTGCTTCCGGCGCACGGCCGAATTCCCTCAGGCGAAAATCGAGAAACGCCCCGCATTGCGCAACCGCCAGGGCATGTGGACGCTTTACGGCGAACAGGGCCAGGTGCTCAAGCGCGGCCAGGAGCTGGCCGGAGTGCTCGCGCCGATCGAGCGGCGGCTGGTGAAGGCGGTTGAGTGACCGCCCGCATCTCAGGCGAAGGTCTCGCTGATTCCGGCCGATGAGGCTTGTGCCACGGTGATGTCACGGATCGTGCGGAGCAGGAACCATGCGGCGCCGATCAGCAGCAGATTGGCGAAGATCGAAATAACGAAATCCATCATCGGCGAGGTGACGATAAACACCGCGCCGTTCAGGTTGAAGATCGCGGTCATCAAGATGAACGCCGTCACGAAAACACCGGCGAGATAGCAGGCCCACCACGATGTCACGTCGGGCGCGCTGGCACGGGCATGGTCCTCGGTTTCCCCGGTGCTGCGGTTGAACAATTCGCGCATCGCCAGGAACGGCACGAACAGACCGGCGATCGGAACGAAGTAGCTTCCCGCTGCCCACCCGGGCCGATACCCGAGGCCGCTCAAGCCCAGCACGTGGAGGTTCGCCCAGGCGCGATAGGTCCACGCCGGTATCATCGCGAGCAACGCAAGGCTCACGAGCAGAGAAAGCCCCAAGTAAATCAGTGTCACGATGCCGGCCACCACCGGTGAGATCGACAGTTGCTGCACGAATCTGGCCGTCAGGCCGATCGGTATCCCGAGCACCGAGATCGCGATGAACGCCCACAGAAAACCGCGCGTCCATTTGGCGCGGGCGGCAAGCGAGGCGAGCCCTTCGTTATAGGTCATCAGGCGAACGCCTCGCTCACCTGCAGGTGGTTGCGCTGGCCTTCCATGACTTCGCCGATGATCTTGAGCAGGAACCACGCGGAACCCACAGTAACCAGGATCGCTACACCGCTCACGATCGTGCCTATGGCTGCGCCCCCCGTTCCGGTCTCCGGGCCTTCGAGGCGCGAACCGATGTTCAACAGGATATTTCCGGCAATGAAGCAGGCCCACCAGCTGCCCACCGCGGAAGGAGTCTCGCTGCCGAAGCTGTTGTCGGCGCCGTAGCTCGCGTTCCACAATTCGCGCATTGCCTGGAACGGCTTGATCAGATTGGCGAAGGGAATGAAGAACCAGCCGACCGACCAGCCCGGCGTGTATTCCAGATCGTGGAGCCCGGCCGCGAACAAATTCGCGTGCGCCCGGTGGATCCACATCGCGACGAACACCACCGAAACCAGATAACTCAGCCCAAAGCCCATGTATGCAAAGGCGACGATTAAGGTCGGCCCATTGATCACCGCCGAAGCGAGATCGACGATCCCGGCGCTCTCCAGGAATTGGCCGATCGCAGTGCAGATACTGATTGCGATCATCGCCCAGATCGCGATTTTCGCCCGCCGCGCGCGTGCTTCGAGCACGGCCAAGCCGTCGACAAATGCCAGTTCCGTCATGAAACCCCCGGTGATGCCCCGCGTCTTTATGCGTCAGGGTCGAACGGTGGGCAATCCGGGAATTTACGCGCCGCCAGCGCCCGCCTTCTGGATCGCCGCGAGCACATGGCCGGTCTGCTCGACGCCCGATTGCGGCACGAAATCGCCGTCGCGCTTCGCGATCTGTTCCCAATGGGCGGCGAAGCCTTCCACGGTGCGGTCGGCTTCGGGCAGGATCACCGGCTCGTTCATCGTGATCCAGGCCGAGTGATAGCCGCCGGCGCCGGCGCCGACGATCGCGTTGTTGGGCGCATCCTCGCTCACCAGGAAGAGCGCGGCGGGCGCGACGTTCTCGGGCGCGAACATGCCGAAGATCTGCTCGGGAATGATGTCCTCGGTCATGCGGGTCGCCGCGAGCGGGACCAGCGTGTTGACCTTGATATTGTACTTCGCTCCTTCGAGGTGGAGCGTCTTGGCGAGGCCCGCGATGCCGCATTTGGCCGCGCCGTAATTGGCCTGGCCGAAATTGCCGAACAGCCCGCTGGAGCTCGCGGTCATCATGATCCGGCCATAGGTCTGCTCGCGCATCAGTTCCCAGCAGGCCTTGGTCGCATAGGCCGATCCGAACAGATGGACCCGGACCACAAATTCGAAATCCGCGGGCTCCATCTTCGAGAAGCTCTTGTCGCGCAGCACGCCGGCGTTGTTGATCAACACGTGGACGCCGCCCCACTTCTCCTTGGCCCTGGCGACCATCTCGACCATCTGCTCGTATTCGGTGACCGAGCCGCCGTTCGACATCGCCTCGCCGCCGGCAGCCTCGATTTCCTCGACCACTTTCAGCGCCGCGTCCGAATGGCCGGTGCCGTCGCGCCCGCCGCCGAGATCGTTGACCACGACCTTCGCCCCGCGCTTTGCCAGCTCGAGCGCATAGGCGCGACCGAGCCCGCCTCCGGCGCCGGTGACGATGGCAACGCGATCCTTGAATGAAATGCTCATGGCGGCTCTCCGAACGGCTCTACCGGCGCGGGATGGCACTTTTGCGCGGGGTGTTCAACCGCGCCGCGCCGGGTCCGCATGGCCGTAACGGAACGGGGACATATCATTGTCACAGAAGTGACGTATAAATGACCTAGAGGCGCCATCGAACTGTCATAAATAGAATCGGACCAGCGCCCGACATGGCCATGAACCTGCGGAATGCCGCCTTTTCGCTTGGTATTCTGGCATCGCTCGCATCGTTCGCCTGGGCCGTTCCGGCGCGTGCCGAAGACGGCAGCGATTGGAGTATCGCGCCGCGCGGGCGGTTGCAGCTCGATGTCGGCGACCTGTCCGCGAGCGACGCGGTGGAAGCGGCGTCGGACGGACTGCCGGCGGATGTGTTCATGCGGCGCTTCTTCCTCGGCTTCGATGCGAAGCTGCCGGGCAAGCTCGCGGTCCGGGCGGAAGCCGACATATCGCCCGAGTTCGAGCACGCCGACTGGACCTGGACCGACCTCTATCTGCAATGGACGCCGTCGAGGAAGGCGAGCCTGATTGTCGGCCAGACCAAGCCGGCCTGGGGGCTGGAAGAACAGACCAGCGACCTGTTCCCGACGTTCATGGAACGCGGGGCGATCGCTACCACCTTCGGCAACGAGCGCCGCGTCGGCCTGACCGGCCAGTATCTCGCGGGCGATTTCGTGCTGCAGGCGGGCGCCTATCTCGACGATATCGATGCGATCATCGACCATGCCGACAACGGGCACAGCTACTTCGGCCGCGTGGTCTATGCACCCGGGATCGGTGCGGGGCGTCTTCATTTGGGGGCGCGGGTAAATCGCCGCGACGATGGCGCGGCCGGGGTCGGTGTGCGCTATTCGACGCGGCCGTTCCTGCGCAGCGAAGACAGCCGCTTCGTCGATACGGGCACGATTTCGGGGGTTACGAGCGAAACCGGTTACGGCCTCGAGTTCGCCTATATGAATGGCGCGTTCGAAGCGACCGGCGAGGCGCAGTGGCAGCACGCCGATCGCCTTGCCGGGCTGGCCGATCCGACCTTCTCCGGCTTCTATGCCGAAGTCGGTTATTTCCTGACCAAAGGCGACAAGCGTGGTTACAGGAACGGCCAGTGGGACCGGACCAGGCCGGTGCATCCGCTGGGCAAGGGCGGCTTCGGCGCGGTGCAATTCAATCTGCGCTACGACCATCTCGACCTGGATGACGCCGGGGCGGGCATCGTCGGCGGCATACAGGATGCCTATGCGGTGGGCTTGTCATGGACCCCGACCGACCGCACCCGGGTAATCCTCAACTACGCGCGGCTGCAGTATCGCGATGCGGCGATTTCGGCCGGGGGCGACCGCTCCTACGGCGCCGATGCAATCGGCTTGCGGACGCAGTTCGACTTTTAGCGATACGCCGAATTGCGGCCCACTCGGCGCCGGCTCTTTCCTTCACCCCGGAATTGGGCGCTGCGCCGGGACGCTTCCTGTGTCCTTGCGAAGGCAGGGACCTCGGGCAGTTTCAGCGTGGGTGCGCGCGGCCTGAGGCCCCCGCCTGCGCAGGGGCTCGGGTTTGGGGCGCGTGGAATTGGCTTGACAAAACGAACCACTTAGGTTATATGGCCGGCATCGGGTGCGGGAGCCAAGCGCTTCGCTCTTTGCCTCCCGCATTAGGCCGATGTCTCGCGGGCCGGATAGCGAAAGCTATCTGCCGGTGGCGCCAGTATCGCCTGACGGGTCAGAAGGGGGCTGCACACCTGCGAGCTCTAACCTGCCTCCTCCGTCGGGAAAGGGCCGAGCGAGCAAGTTTGCAGCGTCCAGTCTTGTCTCGCCGTTCGCAATCAAAACCGCGCTATTGCCAGCTCACCCGCTGGCGCTGCGTTGCACCGGCCTTGCCCGTGTCTCTCGAACCTTGGCGTTTGCCCGGCCTCGCCAGCGGGCGATACGGCGCGCCTAAAGGTCGCCCAGCGCCGGCACCAGCTGGTCGTAATGGTCGATCGTCACGTCGGCGCCGAGTTCCGGCACGGGCACGTCGTGATAGCCGAAGCTCAGCGCGACATTGGCCACGGCGGCCGCCTTGGCCGCGCGGATGTCGAACGAGGAATCGCCGACCATCGCGAAGCGCCCGCCGCCGCAGCGCCTGATTGCTTCGAGGATCGTGTCCGGCTCAGGCTTGGCCTTCGGCAGAGTGTCGCCGCCGATGATGCAGGCGAAGCGGTCGTGAATGCCCAGTTCTTCCAGCAGCAGGTTCGACAGCGCCTCGGGCTTGTTGGTCACCACCGCGAGCGCGCAGCCTTTGCCGGCCAGCGTCTCGAGCGCATCGAGGCACCCCGGATAGGGCTGCGAATGGACCGAGATGTGGGCCGCATAATACTGGATCAGCGAAGCATAGAGCGGCACGAACTCGGCGTCGGGGATTTCTCCGCCGGTCCGTTCCAGCGCGCGCTTCAGCATCAGCCGCGAGCCGCCGCCGATCAGGCTCTTCACGCTGTCGAGCGGAACCGGATCGCGCCCGATCAGGCCGAGCGCGTGATTGACCGCGACCCCAAGGTCGCCCTGCGTGTCGACGAGAGTGCCATCGAGGTCGAAGCCGACGATCTGGAAAGGAAATGTGCCCATATCGAGGGCCTGTGCCGTGCCAATCTGGAATCCGCAATAAAATGATGGCATGGCCACGCGATGACTGACGCCAACCGTCCCCTCGCCGCCATCGTGCTTGCCGCCGGCAAGGGCACCCGCATGAAAAGCGGCATCCACAAGGTGCTGCATCCGGTCGCCTGGCGGCCGATGATCGCGCATCTGCTCGCCTCGCTGGACGAACTGGCGCCCGAGCGGACCGTGGTGGTGGTCGGCGATCTGCGCGACCAACTGGAAGCGGCGCTGGGCGGCACGGCTGATCTGGCGGTGCAGGATCCGCAACTCGGCACCGGCCATGCGGTCCAGCAGGCGCAAGCCACGCTGGCCGGCTTCGTGGGCGACGTGCTGGTGCTCTATGGCGATGTGCCATTCGTCCGCGCGGAGACGATGCGCGCTATGATCGAGCGGCTCAACGCGGCCGACCGGCCCGAAGTGGTGGTGCTCGGCTTCGAGCCGGCCGATCCGCTGCAATATGGCCGGGTGATCGCCAGTGACGGCGCGATCTCGAAGATGGTCGAGTTCAAGGACGCCAACGACGCCGAGCGCGCGGTGAAGCTGTGCAACTCGGGCCTGATGGCGGTGCGCGGCGAGGAATTGTTCGCGCTGCTCGACCGGGTCAGGAACGACAATGCGCAGGGCGAATACTACCTGCCCGATATCGTGAACCTCGCGCTGGCGGATGGCCGCGGCTGCGCGGTGGTCGTTGCGGGCGACCCGGACGAGGTGGCCGGGATCAACAGTCGCGCCGAACTGGCCGAGGCGGAAGGTCGCTGGCAGCAGCGCCGCCGGGCCGAAGCGATGGCGGGCGGCGCCACGCTGGTCGCGCCGGAGACGGTGTTCTTCGCGTGGGACACGGTGCTCGGCCGCGACGTGACGGTGGAGCCTAACGTCGTATTCGGCGCCGGAGTGACGGTTGCCGATGGAGTGACGATCCACGCCTTCTCGCATATCGCCGGCGCGACGATCGCCTGCGGCGCCGATGTCGGCCCGTTCGCCCGCCTGCGCCCCGGCGCGGTGCTGGGGGAAGGCTCGAAGGTCGGCAATTTCGTCGAGATCAAGGCGGCGACGCTTGGCAAGGGCGCGAAGGCCAATCATCTGAGCTATCTCGGCGATGCCGAGATCGGGGCCGGGGCGAATATCGGCGCCGGCACGATCACCTGCAATTACGACGGCTATTTCAAGCACAAGACCGTGATCGGCGAGCGCGCCTTCATCGGTTCCAATTCGGCGCTGATCGCGCCGGTAAAGATCGGCGCGGATGCGATCGTCGCGGCGGGCAGCGCGGTCAGCCGCGATGTCGATGACGGCGAGTTGCGGCTGGTCCGCGCCGAGCAGTTGGTCAAACCCGGCTGGGCCGACCGTTTCCACGATGCGATGAAGAAAAAGAAAGCCGAGAGGGGCAACTGAAAGATGGCATTCGACGACAAGCAGCTTGCGGGGCTCCTGCAGGGGACCCGGGATTTCGCCGGCGAGATGCTGGAGGATGCCGGCAAGATCATGCCGTTCGGCGGCCAGGTACGGCCGGACGGCGAGATCGAGTTCTTCGCCGTCGTCCCTGCCGAGGACGAGATCACCCGCGAAGCCGCCTATAGTCAGGTGGAAGCGGCGCTGGTGGAGCGGGCCGGGAAGGGCGAGATCGTCGCCGCAGTGATCGTGCTAGACATGGTCGTGCCCGAAGCGGTCGAGACGCCGCTGCGCGATGCGATCGGCATCTTGATCGAGACGCCGGATTTCTGCCGCTTCTTTCATGCGACGTTCAAGCTCACGCCGGCATTCCTTGCCGGTGCGAAAGCGTCGGTCGAATTTGGCGAGATCATTCCGATGGAGGCCGAGCCGGCGATCTTCGCGAACGCCGCTTGATTTGATATCATGATATGATATCAGTATATCATGTCTCGCATTCTCGCCGACCTGCCCGATGACGACATCAAATGGCTCGATGCCCGCGCGGCCGAGCAGGGCAAGTCGCGCGCCGCGATGCTGCGCGAGGCGGTGAGCGTTTACAAGGCGCAGTCGCCTTCCTCTGGCAACAAGTCCTGGATTGAGCGCGGCGCCGGCTATTGGAAGGATCGCGATGATATCGGGGATGCGGTCGAGTACCAGCGCGCGATTCGGGAGGACCGCACTCCCTATGAAGAGCTCTAACCGGTGTCCGACCCGTTCTTCGACACCAACATTCTGATCGATTGGCTTCGGGACCGCCCCGAAGCGGCAGGGGAGCTATCCCGGTACAATCGCCACCGGGTCAGCCGTGTGGTGTGGACGGAGATATTGGCAGGCGAACCGCTCGAAAAACGCGACATCGTTCAGCAGCTCATTGCCCCGTTTGAAGTGGTCGAGATCGACGCGCGCATAGCTGCGGCTGCCGCAGAAATCCGGCATCGGATGAAGATGAAGCTGATGGACGCTTACATCCTGGCGACGGCGCAGGTGAACGGCGCAATTCTCATTACCCGCAACACCAGGGATTTTCCGGCGCAGATGCCGGGAATTCGGGTGCCCTACGTCTTTTAGGAAACTGAACCATGTGCGGAATTATCGGCATTGTCGGCAAGCAGGAAGTCGCCTCGCGTCTCGTCGACGGCCTCAGGCGAATGGAATATCGCGGCTACGATTCGGCCGGCCTGTGTACGGTCCACGATGGCGAGCTGGTCCGCCGCCGCGCCCCGGGCAAGCTGATCAACCTCGTCGCCGAGCTGGAGCAGCATCCGGCGCCCGGCACGATCGGCATCGCCCATACCCGCTGGGCGACCCACGGCGCGCCGACCACCAGCAATGCCCACCCGCATGCGACCAAGGAAGTCGCGCTGGTCCATAACGGCATCATCGAGAACTTCCGTCCGCTGCGCGCCGAGCTGGAAGCGCGCGGGCGGCACTTCGAAAGCGAGACCGATACCGAGGTCGTCGCGCATCTGGTGTCCGAGCAGGTGGAAGCCGGCAAGAGCCCCGAGGAAGCGGTCGCCGCGGTGCTGCCGCGGCTGCGCGGCGCCTTTGCGCTGGCGATCGCGTTCCGCTCCTATCCCGATCTGCTGATCGGCGCGCGGCTCGGCTCGCCGCTGGTGGTCGGTTACGGGTCGGAAGAAAACGGCGGCGAGACCTATCTCGGCTCCGACGCGCTGGCGCTGGCGCCGCTGACCCAGACGATTTCCTATCTCGACGAAGGCGACTGGGTCGTGCTGACCCGCGAGGGCGTGCGCATCTATGACAAGGACAACAATCCGGTCGAGCGCGAGATCACCGCGTCCGGCGCGACCGCGGCCCAGATCGAGAAGGGCAACTACCAGCACTTCATGCAGAAGGAGATCTTCGAGCAGCCGGTGGTCGTGGCCCAGACCCTGCGCAGCTACATCCGCCAGATGGAGAACCGGGTGGCGCTGCCGCAGATCGACTTCGACCTTTCGGCGATCGAACGGATCACGATCGTCGCCTGCGGCACCTCGTTTTACGCGGGGATGGTCGCGAAATACTGGATCGAGCATTTCGCGCGGGTGCCGGTCGACATCGATGTCGCGAGCGAGTTCCGCTACCGCGAGCCGGTGCTGCAGCCGGGCGGGCTGGCGCTGTTCATTTCGCAGAGCGGCGAGACCGCCGACACGCTCGCGGCGCTGCGCCATTGCAAGGCCAACGGCCAGGTGATCGCGGTGGTGGTCAATGTCCCGACCAGCTCGATGGCGCGCGAGGCCGATCTGTTGCTGCCGACCCATGCCGGGCCGGAAATCGGCGTCGCCTCGACCAAGGCGTTCACCTGCCAGCTCGCGGTGCTTGCCGCGCTCGCCGCGCATCTCGCCGTCAAGAAGGGCAAGATGACCCGCGAGGAAGAGGCGACCGTCGTCGGCCACCTGATCGAGGCGCCCTCCAGCCTGACCGCTGCCCTGTCGCACGATGCCGAGATCGCCGCGATGGCGCATCTGATCGCCCCGGCGCGCGACGTGCTCTATCTCGGCCGCGGGCCGGACTATCCGCTGGCGCTGGAAGGGGCCCTGAAACTCAAGGAAATCAGCTACATCCACGCCGAAGGTTATGCGGCGGGTGAGATGAAGCACGGCCCGATCGCGCTGATCGATGAAGCGGTGCCGGTGATCGTCCTCGCGCCATCCGGGCCATTGTTCGAGAAGACCGTCTCGAACATGCAGGAAGTCCGCGCGCGCGGCGGCAAGATCGTGCTGATCTCCGATGCCGAGGGGCTGGCCGAAGCGGGCGAGGGCTGCCTCGCGACGATCGAGATGCCCAAGGTCCACCCGCTGATCGCCCCGCTGGTCTATGCGGTGCCGGTCCAGCTGCTCGCCTATCACGTCGCGGTGACCAAGGGCACCGACGTGGACCAGCCGCGCAATCTGGCGAAATCGGTTACGGTAGAATAGCGTGTTCCGATGAAGCATCATTTTGGTGATGAACTGGATCGGAGTTACGGACATTGGACGGTCACTCCCAATCGAGAGCGATGGGCGCATCACTATCCGTCGCTCGATCGTGCGTCGGATGATATTGCTACGCTCACTCTGACGCGCGACGATAAAGCATGGAAGCGGGCCCTTTCATTCGGAAACCTGACCGAACTTACCCTGCATAATCCTAGCCAAGATCAACTCGCTGCGCTTACTGACTTCCCCAAGCTTGCTGTGCTGCGCATCACTCACGCCAAGCCGAAATCTCTCACAATGCTATCCGAACAAAAGGATTTGCGTGAACTTGTCCTTGAGTATGTATCAGGTGTAGCCGATCTTGACGCCGTGGGCGATCTGCCCACGTTAACTGCGCTGCATATCGAGAACATGCGAAATTTGTCCGACTTCGCTGCCCTAGGTAGTTCGGCGTCGCTCCGCTATCTAGCGCTGAACGGTACGCCGGATTGGAAGCAACCGATTGCGTCCCTTAAGTTTCTCGGATCGATGACGGCCATCGAACTGCTCAGGTTGGGAAATGTTCGAATTCCCGAAATTGCAAATCCGTTCGGATCGCTTCTGAACTCCAAAACAATCAGATGGCTTAGACTGGCGATGCATATTCTGCCGCTCGCAGAGTATGCGCGGTTGGAGGCAGCGCTCCCTAATGTTGATGGTGCCCGGCGACCCGCTTTCTCCAAATATGGCGGAATAGATCGAGAATTATCGCCCAGAGATATCAGGGCCAGAATGCCGCTCGCGCAATTCTCGGAGTATACCAACCTATATGTCGCACCAGACGGGAAACGGTTCGAACGCGTTCCGCATCAGGCGTTATTGCTTGGAAAAGGCGAAAGGCACGTTTCAGGTGCAGAGCAGTTTGTGAATGAACGATGCGACGCTCACCAGCAGAAGTACGACGCGTTGGTCAGCGATTTCAGGCGCTAGGAAAGTCTGAGCGGGATGTTCAAAGCGTCCCTTCGGTCCGTCCACAAGTTTACCCGACGCTAACCAATTTCCGCTACCCGCTCATGGGTGACGGATACGCATTCAGACCTGCCCCGGCTTCCGTTGAAGCTGAGCAATCTCGCCGTGATCGGCGTGACCCAGCCGCAGGAGACGAGCTGGGCCAGGCTGCGTGCGCTCCAGTATTCGCGGCTCGAGGCGATGTCGCCGTCGCGCTTCCTCGCGCATGCGATCGCGCTGGTCCTGACCGTCAGCATCTTCTTCGGCAAGGTTTCGCCGATCGTGCTTGCCGCGTGGATCGTCGCGCTGGTCGGCGTGTTGTGGAACGCCTCGCGGGTCGATCACGGGCTGCGCGATGTCGATCGGCGCGCGATGACCCGCGGCGAATACATCGTCCACGGCCTCAGCGTCGGGCTGGTCGCGGCGGTGTGGGCGGCGCCCAATTTCCTATTCGTGCCGCATGGCCCGACCGAAGACCATCTCGCCTTCTGGGCGATCACCGCGATGCTGATCACCGGGACCACGCTGGCCTTCGCCGCGACTCCGGTCTCGACGCTGGTCTTCGCCGGGGTCACCGGCCTCGCCGCGGTGGTCAGCTTCGCGCTTGGCGGCTTTTACGATTACGCGGCGCTGGCCGGCTCGTTCTGCGGGCTGGCGATGGGCGGCGCGATCCGCGGCGCGCGCACCTATCTCTCGGCCCGCATCGCCGAGGCCGGGGTGGTCGAAAAGAGCGAGGTCGTCTCGCTGCTGCTGCGCGAATACGAGGATAACGAGGCCGACTGGTTGTGGCAGATCGACACCGCCCGCCGGGTTCGCTCGGCCAGCCCGCGTTTCGCCTATGCGCTGGGCAAGGATCTCGAGGAGATCGAGAACAAGAGCTTCATCCAGCTGATCGCCGGCAGCGCGTGGGACAGCGGCCAGTTTCCGCCGAGCCTGCACGATCTGGCCGAGCGACTGAAGCGCCGCGAGAGTTTCTCCAATCTGCTTGTCCAGGTGACGATTGCCGGGATAAAACGCTGGTGGGAACTTTCGGGCACCCCGATCATCGACGAGAACGGCATTTTCCACGGCTTCCGCGGGGTCGGCTCCGACGTGACCGAACAGCGCGAGAGCGACGAGAAGATCGCCTATCTTGCCCGCTACGACACCCTGACCGGCCTGCCGAACCGCCTGATGCTGACCGAAGCACTGGGCGAGGCGATGCGCTATGCCGATCAGTGGCGCACCCGCTGCGCCTTCCTGATGATCGACCTCGACCGGTTCAAGTCGGTCAACGATTCGCTCGGCCATCAGACCGGCGACAAATTGCTCGCCCAGGTCTCGGCCCGGCTCAAGAGCTTGATGAGCGAGAACGAACTCTGCGGCCGCCTCGGCGGCGACGAATTCGCGATCGTGGTCCGCGATGCGTCCGACCGCAGCCGGGTGGACCGGGTGGCGGAATCGGTGATCGCGCAGCTCTCGCAGCCTTATGAGGTCGACCATCACACGCTCTATGTCGGCGCCAGCGTCGGTTCGGCGATCGGCCCGCGCGACGGGGATACGGTCGAGACGCTGATGCGCAACGCCGATCTCGCGCTCTACAAGGCCAAGGACGATGGCGGCTCCAATCACTGGACCTACGAGCCGTCGCTCCACGCCGACGCGGAGGAGCGCCGCCAGCTCGAATTCGCGCTGCGCCGCGCGCTCGATCGGGGCGAGCTCTATCTCCAGTACCAGCCGGTGGTGGATGCCCGCAGCGAAAGCGTGGTCAGCTTCGAGGCGCTGCTGCGCTGGAAGAGCGAAGAGCACGGCATGGTCAGCCCGATGAAGTTCATTCCTTTGGCCGAGGATACCCGCCTGATCATCCCGATCGGCGACTGGGTGCTGCGCGAGGCATGCAGGGAAGCGCTCAAATGGCCGAGCCATATCCGCGTCGCGGTCAATGTCTCGGGCGAACAATTGCTCGATCCGCAATACTCCCAGAAGGTGGTCGAAGCGCTCAGCGTCACCGGCCTCGCGCCGCACCGGCTCGAGATCGAAGTGACCGAGAGCATCTTCGTGCGCGACGGGGCGACCGCGCGCGCGACGCTCGAACAGATCATGGCGCTCGGCTGCTCGGTCGCGCTCGACGATTTCGGGACCGGCTATTCCTCGCTCGGTTACCTGCGGAAACTGCGCTTCTCGACGATCAAGGTCGACCGCAGCTTCGTCCAGGGCGCGGCCAAGGACAATGCCGAAAGCCTCGCGATCATCCGCGCGGTGGTCGCGATGGCGCAGAGCCTCGATATGAGCACCACGGCCGAAGGCGTTGAAACCGCGGAAGAAGCCGCGCTGATCCGCGAACTCGGCTGCACCAAGATCCAGGGCTATTACTTCGGCCGTCCGATGGACGCGCTCGATGCGCTGCAGCTGTTCCGGAATACCGCTCCGGCTGCGATTACTGCCGGCGCCGCGGCTTAAACTGTCACCTCGGAGCCTACCCAACCGATCCCCCGCGAAGGCGGGGGTCTCGGGCGGTCAACCAGAGCCTTCGCCGCATGAGGCCCCCGCCTTCGCGGGGACTCGGGCAGCTTTGCGACCGGCCTAAGCCTCGACCAGCCCGCGGATCGCGCTCTCGAACAGCCGCCGCCCGTCGCTGCCGCCGTGGGCCGCTTCGATCGCGCGTTCGGGGTGGGGCATCATGCCGAGCACGTTGCCGGCCTCGTTCAGCACCCCGGCGATGTCGCGGGCCGAGCCGTTGACGCTCTCCGCATAACGGAACGCCACCCGGCCTTCGCCCTCGAGCCGGTCGAGTGTCGCTTCGTCGGCGAAGTAATTGCCGTCGGCATGCGCGATCGGGATGTGCACTTCCTCGCCCGCTTCGTAGCCGGCGGTGAACAGCGACTGGTTGTTCTCGACCCTGAGCGGCACGGTGCGGCAGATGAAGTGCTGGCCGGCATTGCGCATCAGCGCGCCCGGCAGCAGCCCCGCCTCGGTCACCACCTGGAAGCCGTTGCAGACGGCCAGCACCGGCACGCCGCGCCCCGCGGCATCGACCACCGCGCGCATGATCGGGCTGCGCGCGGCCATCGCGCCGGAGCGGAGATAGTCGCCGTAGGAGAAGCCGCCGGGCAGCGCGATGAAATCGAGCCGCTCGGGCAGCTCGGCATCGCCGTGCCACACCCGCAGCGCGTCGGTGCCCGAGATTTCGCTCAGCGCGACCGCCATGTCCCGGTCGCAATTGGAGCCCGGGAAAGTGATGACGGCAGCGCGGAAGCTCATGGTCAGGCCCTTTCGATGCGGTAGTTTTCGATCACCATATTGGCGAGCAGCTGGCGGCACATCGCGTCGAGCTGGTCGTCGGTGACGCTCTCGTCGACCTCCAGCTCGATCAGCCGCCCGGCGCGCACATCCTGCACGCCCGCAAATCCGAGACCTTCGAGCGCATGATGGATCGCGCGGCCCTGCGGATCGAGCACCCCGGGCTTGAGGCTGACGTGAACCCGGACTTTCATCGATGGCGGCCTTTCGCGGGAGGGAGTTGCGCGCCCTATGGCGATGCGGGGCGATTCCCGCAAGCCGGGAGGGCCCCATGTCCACCGCAGTTGGATTTGAGAGTTACACAAGTGACATTCTGTCCGCCCTGGTGTCCGGCATTCGCAGCCCAGCATTTCCGCGGGTTTCACGCCCGAGAGTTACAGATTGCGTCCACCGCGGATCAGGCCCGCAACCGGCCCGGGTACTGCCCGGTCCTGACGATTTTTCGACGATTTCAAGGAGCCGCGGCGAGGATGGCAGATCGCGGGCGTGTAGGAAAATGGTTTGGGCGGGGATCGGGAACCTGCCGATCGGGCTTGTCTTCCTGGGCAGGGGTGAGCTCGCGTTTGGACGAGAGATTACCCGCACCCAACTCTAGCTAGCGGCAAGCCCGCATCGCGCAAACATAAGGCTTTTGGCCAAATTTGCACGCCAGCCCCCAGATCACGGCGCGGCCGCATCCTTAGGCTTCGGCAGCGCCACCACTTCCAGCCGCTGGGCCGGGTCGAGATAGCGTTGGGCGAGCTTCTCGACATCGTCCGCGGTAAAGCTCTCCAGCCGTTTCTTGCCCGCGAGATAGCGGTCGATATAGTCGCTTTCGGTCTGCGCACGATCGACCAGCGCCATCCAGCCGTCGTTGGTCTTGAGCATGTTTTCGTAATATTCGAGCATCGGCCGGCGCGCGCGCAGCAGCGTGTCGTCGTCGATCGGCTTCGCGCGCAATTCGGTGAGGGTTTCGATCACCGCCTGGCGCGCGGCGGGGACGTCCTTCGGATCGAGCGAGGCGGAGATGGTAAAGGTGCCGTAGCCCGGATAGGTGCGCGACTGGCTGGCCGAGACCGATGGCGAATAGGTCTGGCCGAGCTTCTCGCGCAATTTGTCCATCAGCTCGTTCTGGATCACCCGGTCGAGCAGCTGGAGCTGCAGATTCTCCACCGGATCGCTGTCGTCGCGGGTCGGCCAGCTCATGTTGAGCAGCGCCTGGTCGGGCTGGCCGGTGTGGTAGACGGTCCGTGGGCTGCGGTCGATCGTGAAGCTACGCGTGCGGTTCGCGGTGTAGGGCTGGAAATCGGGTTCGCGCGCGGGCAGGGCGCCCAGCGTCTTCGCGACCAGCGCGATCGCCCGGGTCTCGTCGAAATCGCCGACCAGCGCCAGTTCGATCGCCCCATGCGCCAGCCGGTCGCCGATATCGGCCTTGAGCTTCGCGAAATCGAGCGCGAGATAGGCCGCTTCGGGCTGAACGGTGAAGCGCGGGTCGTTGTCCGAGACGAAGCCCGGCAGCGCATTGCCCAGCGCCGCGCCCGGGGTGGCATTCATGCTGGCGAAGAAATCGGCGACGCTGCGGCGATATTTCTCCTCGCCCTGTTTGCGATAGCCGGGATCGGTGATCGCGGCGGTCAGCAGGTCGAGCTGCAGCTCGAGGTCGCGCGGGGTGGTCCCGCCCTGCATCTGGAAGGTCTGGTCGCCGCTGCCGATGTTGAAGGCGACCGTCTTGCCGGCCATGATCGTCTGGAGATCGTCGAAGCTGTGCTTGCCGAGCCCGCCCCACGGCAGCCCGTTGACCAGCCCGGTCGCGAGCGGATTGTCCCTGGTCGCCAGCATGTCGCCGCCGTCGAGGTTGAGCGCGAAGGAGATGCGGTCCTTGCGCAGATCGGTATGCTTGAGGTTCAGCCGCACGCCGTTGGCGAAGCGAATCTCGCGGATGCCCAGCCGGGGATCGCGGGTATCCGACGCGATCGCGCCGGGGGCGCCGAAATCGGAATAGGCGAACTTGCCCGAGGCCGCATCGCCGCCGCGCGCGATCGGCGCCGCATAGGCCGCGTTCCACGCCGCGCGCAGCGCGTCGGCGCCGCCCTGGGGCGGAGTGCGGCCCTCGAAGCGGATCATCGGATCGTCGAGCGGGGCAGCTTCCGCGGTCATCGCCGCCAGCACCGCCGCGGGCGTGATCTTCGGCACCGCCGCGTTGAACCGGTCGAGCGAGCTTTGCGGCGTGGTCGGCACCACGCGTTCGTTCACCAGCCCGATCGCGGCGCCGGTGAAGGTCGCGTTGTAGCGCGTATCGGCGGTGGCGACCGTGTTCTCGAGGCTGGTGCGGATATCGGCCAGCTGTTCGTCGATCTCGGCCTGGGTGAAGCCGTAGGCGAGCGCGCGGCGGTATTCGGTTACCGCGGCGGGCAGGCCCTTGGCCCATTCGCCCTCGGCGGTGGTCACCACCAGATTGGTGGTCTGGCCGGCCTGGAAGATGTCGCCCGTGCCGAAGCCGGCATCGCGGAACGGCGGAGTCTCGCTGTTGGCGAGCCGGTCCAGCCGGCGGTTGACGATGCCGTAGCCGACCTGGCGCAGCAGATTGGTGAAGCGGTTCGCGACCGTGTCGGGCTCGTACACCCAGGGCCGGTTGCGTGAGGCGGTGATCTTTTCCGAAAGCGCCGGATCGATCCACACGTCGGTCTTGCCCTTGAGCGCGGGATCGACTGGCCCGGCGTCCGGGTCGTCGGGCGTGGGCGCCGCCTGCCAGCCGCTGAAATGATCCCTGATCTTCTGTTCGACCAGTGCCGGGTCGAAATCGCCGACCACGATCACCACCGAGTTCAGCGGCGTATAGGTCCGCGCGTAGAGCGCCTTGAGCTTGGCGGTGGTCGCGGCCTGCAGCGCCTCCGTGGTGCCGATCGGCCAGCGGTCGGGGAAATGGGCGCCTGGATAGAGGAAGCGGAAGCTGTCCATCGTATTGTGCATGACATAGGTGTCGCGCACGCGCTTCTCGCTCAGCACCACGCCCTTCTCGCGGTCGATCGCGCCCTGGTCGAACAGCAGCTCGCTGCCGGTTTCGCGCATCAGCATCAGCGCGGTGTCGAGCAGCGCGGGATCGTTGCGCGGGAGGTCGAGCTGATAGGTGGTGACCTCGAAATTGGTCGAGGCATTGGTGTCGGCACCGAACGCGAGGCCCTCGCGCTCGAGCAATTTGACCATCTCGTCCTCGGGCACATGGGTCGATCCGTTGAACGCCATATGCTCGATGAAGTGCGCATAGCCCTGTTCGGCGTCGGTTTCGTCGATCGAGCCGGCATGGACCACCAGCCGCACTTCGGCCATGCCCGCGGGGGTGGAGTTCTGGCGGATCACATAGCGTAGCCCGTTGGGCAGGCGCCCGAAGCGGTAGGACGGATCGAGCGGCAGGTCGCTTTTCTCGAATGCCCAGGTGGCCTTTTCGGCCTTGGTGCGCGGCGCCCTGGCGGCGGCGCTTGCGGCGGGCGCGTCCTTGGCGAAGGCGGGGGCGACAAGGCTGGTGGAGAGGCAGAAGGCCGCAAGGGCCGCAACGATACGCTTCATCACTCTCCCGTCGCCCTTTGCGGGCGCTTGTACTTGGCGACGGAGGAGACCGGCCGCGCAACTTTCCGGACCCAGCCTAGGCATGGGTTACGGAGATGTGAAGCGCGATCGGTGAATGGCGGGTGAAAGGGGGGCGGATGTCGTGACCCTATCCTCTCCCGCGACGGGAGAGGAATGCAGTCACTTCTTCGGCTTCTCGCTCCGGCCGCCGCGCAGCTTGCGGTGGGCGGTGAGGTCGAGGACTTCGCCGGGGGCGCCGTCGTCCTGCAGCAGGCCGAGGCGGCGGGCGACTTCCTGGTAGGCCTCTTCCTCCCCGCCGAGATCGCGGCGGAAACGGTCCTTGTCGAGCTTCTCGCCGGTCACCATGTCCCACAGGCGGGCGCCGTCAGGGCTGATCTCGTCGGCCAGGATCACGCGGCTATAGTCGCCGTCCCAGATCCGCCCGAATTCGAGCTTGAAATCGACCAGGCGGATGTTGATCGCGGCGAACATGCCGCACATGAAGTCGTTCACCCGGATCGCCATCGCGGAGATGTCCTGCATCTCCTCGTTGCTGGCCCAGTTGAAGCAGGCGATGTGCTCTTCGGCGATCATCGGATCGCCCAGCGCATCGTCCTTGAAGTAATATTCGATCAGCGTGTGGGGCAGGGGTTCGCCCTCTTCGAGGCCGAGGCGCTTGCAGATCGAACCGGCGGCGACATTGCGCACGACCACTTCGATCGGGATGATCTCGACCTGGCGCACCAGCTGCTCGCGCATGTTGAGGCGGCGGATGAAGTGGGTCGGGATGCCGATGTGGCTGAGGCGGGTGAACACATGCTCGCTGATGCGGTTGTTGATCACGCCCTTGCCGTTGATCGTGCCGCGCTTCTCCGCGTTGAACGCGGTCGCATCGTCCTTGAAATACTGGATCAGCGTACCCGGCTCGGGGCCTTCGTACAGGATCTTGGCCTTGCCTTCGTAGATCTGGCGGCGACGGGTCATTGCGTATCCTCGAAAAACCAAACCCCGGCACTTGCGAGTCGGTGGGACCGCACGGCCGGGGCAAGGGGTTCCCTATACGCGCGGCGGGATGAAAAGCAATTGTCCGATACCCTGCGATTGCCTAGCCTCCCGGGCAAAACAGGGAGAGAGCCATGGACACCAGCCGCCGCAGCGTGATCGCAGGAGGGGTGGCGCTGACCGCGCTGCTTGGCAGCAAAGCCCAGGCCCAGGCCGGCGGTGCGAAAGCTTCCGGGGATGGAGGTCATCCACATCTATTCCGATGCGAACGGCGTCTCGCATGTCCAGCGGGTGCCGGTGGTCGGCCTGCCCAAGCCGCTTCCGGCGACCGGGGTCCGCGCCAATGCGATCGCCGTGGGCGTGGAGGACTGGCACCAGGCGCCGCAGAAACTGTTCACGATCAACACCTCGGGCGACATTCAGGGCGAGCTGGGCGACGGGACGAAGGTGCCGATCGGCAAGGGCGATCTGGTCTATCTCGAGGATCTGACCGGCAAGGGCCACATCACCCGGCTTCTGACCGATGTCGCGAACCTGTTCATCCTGATGCCACCGGAGTTCGATTTCCTCGAATGGGCTGGCGGAACGCCGCAAGCGGTGTAAGGGGCGCGCGTTGTCAACGAAGGAGCGGGCCGTGTCGCAAGCTGCCACTTTGGAACTGATCGGGAAATATTACGCCGCGTTCAACGCCGGCGACGGCGAGGGCATGCTCGCCTGCCTGACCGAGACGATCGCGCATGACGTGAACCAGGGCGCCCGGCAGGAAGGCAAGGACGCGTTCCGCGCATTCCTCGCGCATATGGACCGCAGCTATGCGGAAAAGCTCACCGACATCGTGGTGATGGCCAATGCGGACGGCAGCCGCGCCGCGGCCGAGTTCGTGGTCCACGGCGAATATCTGACAACCGACGAGGGCCTGCCCGAGGCCAAAGGGCAGAAATACGTCCTCCCCGCGGGTGCGTTCTTCGATATCGAAGGCGGGCTGATCGCGCGGGTCACGGTCTATTACAATCTCGAGGATTGGATTGCCCAGGTCTCCAAGCCGCTAGCCGCGTGAGCATCGCGGTTCGCCCGCTCTCGGGCGACGAACTCGCCGCGCATCTGCCGGGGCTTGCGGTGCTGCGGATCGCGGTGTTCGCGGATTATCCCTATCTGTACGACGGCGATGCCGAATACGAGCATCGCTATCTCGCCGAATTCGCCGCCGCGCCGCAGGCGGTGCTGGTCGCGGCCTTCGACGGGAGCGATATCGTCGGCGCGGCCACCGCCTCTCCGATGTCGGCGCAGAAGCCCGAATTCCGCGCGGCCTTCGAAGCGCACGGGATCGACACGCGGAGTTTGTTCTATTTCGGCGAGAGCGTGCTGCTGCCGCGCTATCGCGGGCACGGGATCGGCCATGCGTTCTTCGATCACCGCGAGGAAGCGGCGCGCAGTGCGGGCGCGCGGGCCGCGACCTTCGCCTCGGTGATCCGCGCGGCGGACCATCCGGCGCGGCCCGGCGGTTATCGCCCGCTCGACGAATTCTGGACCAGGCGCGGCTACGCGCCTGTGGACGGCTTCACCGCCGAGCTTGCGTGGAAAGAGCATGGCGAAGAGAGCGAGAGCCTCAAACCAATGCAATATTGGATGAGGGCGCTTTGAATTCCGACAAGCAGAAATTCCTGGTCGCGGCCGCGCAATATCCGATCGACCGCCATGACGGCTGGGACCACTACATCACGAAGGTCACCGGCTGGGTCGATTATGCCGCCCGGCGCGGGGCCAAGCTCGCGGTGTTCCCCGAATATGGCGGGATGGAACTCGCTTCGCTGAACGCCGAGACGATGGGCGATCTCGACGCCTCGCTTGAACAGGTTTCCGCGCTCGCCCCGCATGTCGATGCGCTGCATATCGAACTGGCGCGCGAGCACGACATGCACATCCTCGCCGCGAGCATGCCGGTCTATCGCGACGGCAAGTATCGCAATGTCGCGCGCCTGTTCACTCCCGAAGGGACGATGGGCGGGCAGGAAAAGCTGATGATGACGCGCTTCGAGCGTGAGCAGTGGAAAGTCCACGCGGGCGGTCCACTGCGGCTGTTCGAGACCCGGCTCGGCAAGATCGGCGTGCTGATCTGCTACGATTCCGAATTCCCGTTGCTCGGCCGCGCGCTGGTCGAGGCGGGGGCCGAGATCATCCTCGTGCCGAGCTGCACCGATACGGTCGCCGGCTACAACCGGGTCAAGGTCGGGGCGATGGCCCGCGCGCTCGAAGGCCAGTGCTATGTGGTGCATGCGCCAACGGTGGGCGAGGCCGGCTGGTCGCCCGCGGTCGACGTCAACCACGGCATCGCCGGAATCTATTGCCCGCCCGATCGCGGCTTCCCCGAAACCGGCATCGTCGCGCTGGGCGAGCTGGACGCGAAGCAATGGGTGCTGGGCGAGATCGACGTCGCGAAAGTGGCGGAGGTCCGCAAGGACGGCTCGGTACTCAATGTCAAACACTGGGGCGAGCAGCCGGGGGGCGGGCCGCTGCCCGAGGTCGAGCTGGTGGCGCTTTGAGGTTCGGGCGTCGGCGCAGCTTTCCGTAGCGTAAATTTGACTTGTCGCGACGGTGCAGCCAGAGGGCGCGCAAACGGGTCGCCACAGGGCGGGAGAAAACATATGTCGCATGCCGCAATGAGGGCTTCGGCCTCGCTTGCCGTCCTGGGTGCCATCTTCGCGGCGGCATCGCCCGCCTTCGCCGAAGACGATCAGGACAAGGCGGAGATCGTCGTTTCCGCCAAGAACCCGGGCAGCGATACGCTCGACTATCCGGGCAGTATCGACACGATCGGCACCACCGAGCTCGCGCAGCGCCAGGTGCAGGACCTCTCGACCCTCAGCTATGCCGCGCCCAACGTCTCGCTCGACTCGATCGGCACCTTCAAGGGCGTCGCGAACTTCGCGATCCGCGGGCTCGGCATCAACAGCTCGATCCCGTCGATCGATCCCGCGGTGGGGATCTTCGTCGACGGGGTCTATCAGGGGATCAATGCAGGCGACGTGTTCGACCTGCTCGACGTCAAGCGCGTGACCGTGCTGCGCGGGCCGCAGGGGGTCGCCTTCGGGCGCAACACCACCGGCGGCGCGGTGCTGGTCGAAACCGCCGACCCGACCTTCGCCGGGGAAGGCCATGCGGGCATGACCGTCGAAGGCCCGGTCGACAGCCGGCGCGGCAAGGCAATGCTGACGATGCGCGGGGCGGTCTCCGGGCCGCTGAACGACACGCTCGCGATCCGCATCGCGGCGCTCCACAGCGACGATGCCGGCTATTTCGAGAACGACTACGACGGGCGCGCCTTCGGCAAGGCGGTGACGACCGAAGTGCGCGGCGGGCTGACCTGGCTCGCGAGCGAGCGCCTGAGCTTCACCCTCAAGGGCGAATGGGACAAGAGCGACGGCGACGGCGCCCCGGCGCACAACAACGGCCTGAGCGGGCGCGACAATTTCAGGATCGCGATCGACGAGCGCGGTTTCTACCACAGCAAGGGCGGTTCGGTGTCGCTGCGCGGCGAGTATGAGCTGGGGCAGGGCAAGCTCACCAATGTGTTCGGTTGGCGCGACTACGATCTGCGCACCCGCAACGACATCGATTCCACTCCGGTCAAGATCTTCCATTCGGACACGCGCACCAATCAGGATCAGTGGTCCGACGAACTATATTATGCGGCGGATTACGGCGCGGTGGCGGTGACCGCGGGCGGCTATATCTTCCACCAGCAGGTCGGTTACGACGAATTCCGCGATCTCGCCGCTCCGCAATACGGCGGCGGGGTGCAGGATCAGGACGTTTACGGGCTCTATGCCCAGGCCGATTATTCGCTGACCGACAAACTCACGCTGACCGGCGGGCTGCGCTGGTCGCGCGAAGAAAAGAGCGCCGACATCACCTATGTCCGCCCGCGCGCGGAATGTTCGGCGATCGAAGGCACCTGCCCGATCGAGGGCCAGAATGTGCCCGGAGAGAACAACGGCTTTTCCGACAGCCGCGCATGGAACAGCCTGTCGCCCAAGGTGGCGCTGGCGTTCAAGCCGACCGTGGACAGCAATCTCTACGCCAGCTGGACCCGCGGTTATCGCTCCGGCGGCTACAACCTCCGCATCACCCAGCCGGCGGCGTTCGAGCAGATCGCGGCCGAACTCGGCTCCCCTGCATTCGATCAGGAGCGGGTCGACAGCTTCGAACTCGGCGGCAAGTGGCAGCGCGGGATCCTGCGCCTGAGCGGTGCGCTCTACTGGATGGAGGTCGCCAATCTCCAGCGCGAGATCAACGTGCCTTCGCTGACCTCGGGCCTCGCCCAGTCGATCTACAACACCGCTGACGCCCGCATCCGCGGCGGCGAGCTGGAAGCCACGCTGACCCCCGCCGGGGGTCTGACGCTCACCGCCGACCTTGGCTACACCGATGCGCAATACCGCAAGGTGTTCCTCGACCTCAATTCGGACGGGGTGATAAACGCGGCCGATCTCGCTCTTGCGCTGCCACGCGCGCCGAAATGGAGCTGGGGCGGCAGCGCGGCCTATGAGGCGGAGCTCGGCGGGCTCGGCTCGCTCACCGCCAGCGCGTTCTTCCAGCACCGCAGCGCCTACGCCTATACTGACAACAACTGGGGCTACAATTCGGCCTCGGACCGGCTCGACGCAAGCCTTGCGTTGAAGCTCGCCGGTAGCGGGATCACCTTGACCGTGTTCGGCCGCAATCTGACCGACGCGGTCCAGTTCGGCGGCGACACGCAACTCGCCTTCGCCGGCGGCGCCTATTCGGACGGCGACAACCGTCCGTTCGATCCGCACCCGGCCGCGGGGACCTTCTCGCCGCTCGACAAGGGGCGCGAGCTGGGTGTCGGACTGAACTGGGACTTCTGATCGAGATGGACACCTCTTCAACTCCCGCCTAACCTCTCCTTAGCAAGCGAAGTTTTTGGAGCAGGCCGGATGACACGCCGCGAGATGCTGGGAATGGCGAGCGTCGCCGTGGTGGCCGTCGCGCTCGGCGGAGGGATTTTCCTGAACCGCGACGAGGAGGACGACGAGCCCCCGTCAGGCGACTTTCCGGTGCGCAAGACCAAGGCCCAATGGCGCGCGCAGCTCGGCGCGGCTTCCTATGCGATCCTGCGCGAAGCGGGCACCGAGCCGCCCTATTCGAGCCCGCTGCTGGAAGAGCATCGCCAAGGCATCTTCGCCTGCCTCGGCTGCGATACGCATGCCTTTGGTTCCGCAACCAAGTTCGACAGCCACACCGGCTGGCCGAGCTTCTGGGACGTGTTGCCGAATGCGATCGTCAAGCGCACCGATCTCAAGATCGGCGTGCCCCGAACCGAGGTGCTGTGCAAGACTTGCGGCGGCCACCTCGGCCACGTGTTCGACGATGGTCCCAAGCCGACCGGACTGCGCTATTGCATGAACGGGCTGGCGCTGAAATTTCTGCCCGGGCTCAGCTGAGCCGGGCGCAATCGGGAGAATAGGAAGATGGCCGAATTGCTAAATGGGGTGTTCCGCGCGGTGAGCAGCCTGCTGGGGCTGGCGATGATCGCATTCGGCGGCATCTGGATCCTCCAGGGCCTTGGCATCGCGTTCCTGAACAGCTTCATGGCGAACCAGATCCAGTGGTCGGTCTATGGCGTGTTGCTCGCGCTGGTCGGGATCGGCCAGGTCTGGTGGAGCAATACGCGCGAAAGCTATTATCGCGGCCGCTAGGTCTTTCATTCGGCCGATCAGTGCCTAGTTCCGGTACCAACCAGAACTGGAGCCTATCGCGATGAAACTTACCGGCAACACCATCCTCATCACCGGCGGCGGCTCCGGCATCGGGCAGGCGCTCGCCTGGCGGTTCCACGATCTCGGCAACACCGTGATCGTCGCCGGGCGGGGCGAGGCGCGGCTGCAGGAAACCATCGCCGGGCGCGAGCGGATGCTCGCGCTGCAGCTCGACGTCGCGGACAACGCCTCGGTCGACGCGGCGATCGAGAAGCTCAAGCGCGATTTCCCCGAACTCAACGCCGCGATCCTTTCGGCCGGGGTGATGACCCGGCAGGAACTCGGCACCGGCGGGACCATCGCCACTGCCGAGGAAGTGATCAACATCAACCTGCTCGGCACGATCCGGGTGGCCGAAGCGCTGATCCCCCTGCTTGCGGGCAAGCCCAATGCGGCGATCTGCACGGTCACCTCGGGGCTGGCTTTCACCCCGCTGCCCGGCGCGCCGGCCTATAGCGCGAGCAAGGCGGCGATCCATTCCTACAGCCTGTCGCTGCGCCAGCGGCTCAAGGGCCAGGTCCAGGTGATCGAGATCGCCCCGCCGGGCGTCCAGACCGGCCTCACGCCGGGGCAGGAGACCCGCCAGGGCTATATGCCGCTCGATGCCTATATCGACGAGACGATGGGCAATTTCGAGCGCGAACCCGACGGCTATGAGAACCTCGTCGGCAACGTCCTGCCGCTTCGCTGGTCGGAGCGCGACGGGACCACCGACGCGATACTGGAGCGGCTGGCGAGCGTCTGATCCGGGGCCCGAGCGGGAGTGAGGCGCCGCGCCCTCAGCGGCCCCACTTCCGCTGCGTCTTGCCGTAGCGGGTCTTGCGGGTGCCCGGCTTGCCCTCGTTGCTCCGCCCGACCAGCGGGGCGTGGGAGGGTTCGCCCGGGAGGCCGAGCTCGTCGGCTTCCAGCTTGCGGATCTCGTCCCTGAGGCGCCCGGCTTCCTCGAATTCGAGATCGGCCGCCGCCGCGCGCATCTTGCGCTCCAGCTCCTCGATATAGGCGCGCAAATTGTGGCCGACGAGGTTGTTGCGCCCGTCCTCCGCCTCGATCTCGACCAGCACACCGTCGCGGCTGGCGGTGTGGGCGACGATGTCCTGGATGCCGCGCTTGATCGTCTCCGGGGTGATCCCGTGCTCTTCGTTATAGGCGCGCTGCTTCTCGCGGCGACGGTCGGTTTCGGCCATCGCGCGTTCCATGCTGCCGGTGATCCGGTCGGCATAGAGGATCACCTTGCCGTCGACATTGCGCGCGGCGCGGCCGATCGTCTGGACCAGCGAAGTTTCGGAGCGCAGGAACCCTTCCTTGTCCGCATCGAGGATGCAGACCAGCCCGCATTCGGGAATGTCGAGCCCTTCGCGCAGCAAATTGATCCCGACCAGCACGTCATACACGCCCATGCGCAGGTCGCGGATCAGCTCGATGCGTTCGAGCGTCTCGGTATCCGAATGCATGTAGCGCACGCGCAGTCCCGCCTCGTGCATGAACTCGGTAAGGTCTTCGGACATGCGCTTGGTCAGCGTGGTGACGAGCGTGCGATAGCCCTTCTCGGCGGTCAGGCGGCACTCGTTGATGCAATCCTGCACCTGGTCCTCGACCGGGCGGATTTCGACCGGCGGATCGATCAGCCCGGTCGGGCGGATCACCTGTTCGGCGAACACGCCGCCCGATTGCTCCATCTCCCAATTGCCCGGCGTGGCCGAGACCGCGAAGGTCTGCGGGCGCATCGCATCCCATTCGTTGAAGCGCAGCGGGCGGTTGTCGATGCAGCTCGGCAGGCGGAAGCCGTATTCGGCGAGGGTAATCTTGCGCCGGTGGTCGCCCTTCGACATCGCGCCGATCTGCGGCACGGTCTGGTGGCTTTCATCGACGAACAGCAGCGCGTTCTCCGGCAGATATTCGAACAATGTCGGCGGCGGTTCGCCCGGCAGGCGGCCGGTGAGGAAGCGCGAATAGTTCTCGATCCCCGCGCAACTGCCGGTCGCCGCGATCATCTCAAGGTCGAAATTGGTGCGCTGTTCGAGCCGCTGGTGCTCGAGCAACTTGCCTTCCGCTTCCAGCTCCTTGAGCCGCTCGGTCAGCTCGAAGCGGATTGCCGCGGCCGCCTGCTTCATCGTCGGGCCGGGGGTCACATAATGCGAATTGGCGTAGACCCGCACCGTGTCGAGGCTCGCGCCCCTGGTTCCGGTCAGCGGATCGAATTCGCTGATCTCCTCGATCTCGTCGCCGAAGAAGCTGACCCGCCAGGCCATGTCTTCGTAATGGCTCGGGAATATCTCGAGACTGTCGCCGCGCACGCGGAAGCAGCCGCGGGTGAAGGCGGTATCGTTGCGTTTGTATTGCAGCGCCACGAGCTTGCGGATGATCTCGCCCTGATCGGTGGTCGCGCCCTTCTTGAGGTCGAAGATCATCGCCGAATAGGTTTCGACCGAGCCGATGCCGTAGAGGCAGGAGACCGATGCGACGATGATCACGTCGTGGCGTTCGAGCAGCGCGCGGGTGGCCGAATGGCGCATCCGGTCGATCGCCTCGTTCACCGAGCTTTCCTTCTCGATGTAAGTGTCGCTGCGGGGGACGTATGCCTCGGGCTGGTAGTAATCGTAATAGCTGACGAAATATTCGACCGCATTCTCGGGGAAGAAGCTCTTGAACTCGCCATAGAGCTGCGCGGCGAGGATCTTGTTGGGCGCGAGGATCAGTGCCGGGCGCTGCAGCGTCTCGATCACCTTGGCCATGGTGAAGGTCTTGCCGCTGCCGGTGACGCCGAGCAGTACCTGGGTCTTGTCGTCGAGCTTCGCGCCCGCGACGAGTTCCGCGATCGCGGCCGGCTGGTCGCCGGCCGGTTCGTATTCGGAGACCAGCTTGAACGGCTTGCCGCCCATCGCCTTCTCGGGCCGCTCGGGCCGGTGTGGGGTGAACGTGCCGGAGGTATCCGGCTCTTCAAGTCCGCGTCTGATCACCAATTCGGGCATGATGCTCCATATGGCTGTTCGCCTTGCGTTCCGCAATGGGGGCATTCCGCACGCGGGCGTTGGCAGCGAGGCGCAGGCTTGATACGATCCCGCCATCCCGCGGTTCCTTGCCGCGCCTCGTGAGGGGAGGTTCCATGCGTAGCTCCGTTTTCATCCTGCCGTTTGCCGCGGCCATCGCGCTTGCCGGCTGCGGCAAGAAGGACGAGGCACCCGCCGGCAAGACGGGTGAGGCCGCACCCGCCGGCAGCGTCAGCACCGCGACGATCGGGCTGCGGCCCGGGCAA
The DNA here is from genome assembly GCA_029202985.1 of Candidatus Andeanibacterium colombiense. Taxonomy (GTDB): domain Bacteria; phylum Pseudomonadota; class Alphaproteobacteria; order Sphingomonadales; family Sphingomonadaceae; genus Andeanibacterium; species Andeanibacterium colombiense. Next base: position 3,487,209 of record CP119316.1, read on the forward strand.
TACGAAGCCACGATCGAGATGCTGGAGATGACCATCCCCGGCATGCCCGCGGGCATGGCCAAGGAAATGGCCAAGCGGAACGGCCCGACCAAAATCTCCTATTGCGTGACCGAGCAGGAGGCCGCGCAGTCGGTCAAGCAGATGCTCGGCAAGGCGCAGACCGGCAATTGCAGCTTCAAGACCTACGACGTCAGCGGCGGCCACATCACCACCGAGATGGCCTGCAAGAACCCCGACGGCACCGAAGGAACGATCAAGACCAGCGGCACCATCAGCAGCGAAGCGATGGACACGGTCGGCGAGATCGACTTCCCGGGGATGAAGTCCAAAACCCACACGACCTTCAAGCGCGTGGGGGACTGCAAGGCCTGAGCGCGTTTTCGCGCACCGCCGGATTTGGAAATGGCCCAACCGCGAACCGGCTCGGCGCCGAACGGAGACGAAATTCCGACAGTTTGATGACGGGATCAGTTTGTTCAGGCGTTTATAAGTCAGTTTGGTTACAGTGGCTCCATGAGTGACATGAATCGTACTTATGGCAACCGTGCCGAGTCGCGGCATCCCCCGGACGGAACCGATCTGTTCGACGCGCTCAAGATGCGCGCCGCGCTGGTCAGTGAAACCCAGCCGAGCGGCGTCCACGGCCCGGCACTGAAGCATCTGTTCCGGGAGCTGCAATTCCTCACCAGCCCGCTGTGGAACACCCGCTCGCCGAGCGACATCGAAGCCGCCAGGGAAAAGCGCATCGTGATGCTGCTGCCCGGCTTCGGCACCCATCCCGCGCGGCTCAAGCGCATGGCGACCCATCTCGAAGCTGCCGGCCATACGGTCAAGCGCTGGGGGCAGGGGTTCAATTTCGGACCGACGCCGCAGAACTTCGAAGTGCTGTCGAAGCGCGTGCTCGCGCTGCACCGCCGCTATGGCGAGAAGATCGTGCTGGTCGGCTGGAGCCTCGGCGGGATCTTCGCGCGCGAAGTCGCCAAGTGTCATCCGGAAGCGGTGGCCAAGGTCGTAACGATGGGTTCGCCCTTTTCCGGCAGCCCCAAGGCCAACAATGTCTGGCGGATCTATCATTTGATCACCGGCCATTCGGTGGAGAACCCGCCAGTGGTGGGCAATATCTCCGAAAAGCCCCCGGTGCCGACCGTGGCGCTGTGGAGCGCCTGCGACGGGATCGTGTCGCCGCGCTCATCCTGCGGCCGCCCGGGCGAGCGCGACAAGGCGGTAGCGCTGCGCTGCGGGCATCTCGGCTTCGCCTATTCCGACGAGGCGATCGAAACCGTGCTGCGCGAACTCGAAACTCTCTGACGCCGGTCGGCGGAATTCGGCGCTTCTTTCCGGGGCCGATGTGGCCCGCGCGAAACCCTTTTACTCCAACTCCGTTTCCGCTTGGCAGCGTCGCGCTTCCATGCAACATGTTGCGCTGCAGCATGAGGGCAAATGAGCATAACGCCTGACCCGAAGTTCGACGAGATGACGCAGGCCGACGGATCGATCCGGCCGGCTTACCGCGACTATGTTTCCTGGCTGGACGAGCAGGACCAGGCGCTGATGCGGCGCAAGAACGGCGAGGCCGAAAGCTTCTTCCGCCGCACCGGCATCACTTTCAATGTCTATGGCGAAGATGCGGGCGAGGAACGGCTGATCCCGTTCGATATGGTTCCGCGCATCATCACCGGCACCGAATGGCGCCGGCTGTCGCGCGGGATCGAGCAGCGGGTGCGCGCGCTCAACGCCTTCATGCACGATCTCTACCACCGGCAGGAGATCATCCGGGCCGGCCGCGTGCCGCAGCGCCTGTTCAGCAACAATGTCGCGTGGCTGCCCGAGATGGTCGGCTTCAGCCCGCCGGGCGGGGTCTATACCCATATCGTCGGGATCGACCTGGTTCGCACCGGGCCGAACGATTTCATGGTGCTCGAAGACAATGCGCGGACGCCCAGCGGCGTTTCGTACATGCTCGAAAACCGCGAAACCATGATGGCGATGTTCCCCGAGCTGTTCAGCCGCATCCCGGTGCAGCCGGTGTCGGACTATCCGGCGCGGCTGGCCAAGAGCCTTGCCGCCTGCGCGCCCGCTGCGACGACCGGCCAGCCGGTGGTCGCGGTGCTGACGCCCGGGATCTACAATTCCGCCTATTTCGAACATGCGTTCCTCGCCGACCAGATGGGCGCGGAACTTGTCGAAGGCAGCGACCTGCGCGTGGTCGACGGGCGGGTGCAGATGCGCACCACCGCCGGCTACCAGCCGATCGACGTTCTCTACCGCCGGGTCGACGACGATTACCTCGATCCTTTGACCTTCAATTCCGAAAGCCAGCTGGGTGTGCCGGGGATCATGGACGTCTATCGCGCCGGCGGGATCACCATCGCCAACGCCCCCGGCACCGGGATCGCGGACGACAAGGCGATCTACAGCTTCATGCCCGAGATCGTCGAATTCTACACCGGCGAGAAGCCGCTGCTGCCCAATGTCCCGACCTGGCGCTGCGCGGAGGCCGACAGCCTCGCCTATGTGCTCGACAACCTTGCCCAGCTGGTGGTGAAGGAAGTCCACGGTTCGGGGGGCTACGGCATGCTGATCGGGCCGACCTCGTCGAAGCGCGAGATCGAGGCGTTCAGGGCCAAGCTCAAGGCGCGGCCGGAAAACTACATCGCGCAGCCGACGCTGGCGCTGTCGACCGTGCCGATCTTCACCCAGGCCGGGCTCGCCCCGCGCCATGTCGATCTGCGGCCGTTCGTGCTGGTTTCGCCCGACCGGGTCGATATCACCCCGGGCGGCCTGACCCGGGTCGCGCTCAAGAAGGGTTCTCTGGTGGTCAATTCCTCGCAAGGCGGCGGGACCAAGGACAGCTGGGTGCTGGACGACTGATGCCCGGGAATCGCTCATGCTAGGCCGTACCGCCAACTCTATCTTCTGGATGTTCCGCTATCTCGAGCGGGCGGAGAATACCGCGCGCCTGCTCGAAGCCGGATCGCGCATGGCGCTGATCCGCGGGGCGGACGCGGCGAACGAGGAATGGCGCTCGGTGATCGTCACGCTTGGCGAACAGCGCGCCTTCGAGGCCTGCCATTCGGAATATTCGGGCACGACGGTGTGCAATTTCGTGCTGCGCGAGAAGGAAAATCCGCAGAACGTGCTGGGCATGATCGAGGCGGCGCGCAGCAATGCCCGCAGCGCGCGCACCTCGATCACCGCCGAGGTCTGGGAATCGGTCAACGAGGCGTGGATGACCCTGCGCGGCATATTGCAGCGCCCGGTGCGCGAGGCGATCCTCGGCCCGGTGCTCTCGGCGATCCGGCGCGAGGCGACCCATGTGCGCGGCGCGACCTACGGTTCGATGCTGCGCAACGAAATCTACCATTTCTCGCGCTGCGGGACCTATCTCGAACGGGCCGACAACACCGCGCGGATCCTCGGGGTCAAATATTACCTGCTGCTGCCGTCGCTCGCCTATGTCGGGTCGAGCCTCGACACCGGCCAGTGGGACACGGTGCTGCGCTCGCTTTCGGCCGAGCGCGCCTATCGCTGGCTCAACGCCGGGCACATGGATCCGCGCGGGATCGCCGAGTTCCTGATCCTCGACCATCGTTTCCCGCGCAGCCTGGCCTTTTGCTACGATGCGCTGCGCGGCAATCTCGCGGCCCTGGCCGAACTGCACGGCGACCGGGGCGAATGCCACTCGCTGATGCGTGATGCGGACCGGTCGCTGAGCGAGGCGACGATCAAGTCGATCTTCGACAACGGGCTGCACGAATTCCTCGTCGATTTCATCGCCGGCAACCAGGCGATCGCCGGTGCGATCGCCCGCGATTACCGCTTCATCGACTGACCCAGACAGGACCCATGCGCCTCTCGATCCGCCATACCACGCATTATCGCTTCGCCGAGCCGGTGGCCTATGGGCTGCAGCGCCTGCGCCTGACGCCGAAGGCGACGCAGGGGCAGGCGGTGCTCGACTGGCAGATGCGTTTCGACGGCGCGAAGCTCGAACTCGCATATGACGATCAGAACTTCAACCGCGTGACGCTGGCTTCGGTCCTTGCCGGAGCGCAGGAGGTAACGATCGAATGCGAAGGGCTGGTCGAAACCCGGGACAAGGCCGGGGTGATGGGCTGGCATGCAGGGCATTTGCCGCTGTGGGCGTTTCTTGCCCAGACCAGGCGGACCAGGCCGGGCGCCAAGATGCGCTCGCTGATCGCGGCGGTCCGGCGCGGCGATGGCGATACGCTGGCGATGCTGCACGATCTTTCGGCCGCGATCCGCGGCGGGGTGCGCTATCAGACCGGCGCGACCACGGTCGACACCACCGCCGAGGAATCGGTGAACGAGGGGCTCGGCGTGTGCCAGGATCACGCGCATATCTTCATCGGCGTGGCGCGCGCGCTCGATATCCCGACGCGCTACGTTTCAGGCTATCTGCTGATGGACGACCGCATCGATCAGGAAGCGACCCATGCCTGGGCCGAAGCCCATGTCGAGGGGCTCGGCTGGGTCGGGTTCGACATCTCCAACGGAATCAGCCCCGATACGCGTTATGTCCGCGTGGCGACCGGGCGCGATTATGTCGAAGCCGCGCCGATCACCGGGATCAGTTTCGGCGCCGCGCAAGAGGAATTGCGGGTTGCCCTGGCTGTGGAACAGCAAAGCGCGGAGCAGTGAAGGCCTTGACCCGCTTTGTGCATTTGCGAAAGGGTTTCGCCCAGTACGGGGCTGAGTGATTCTCGAATGACCTATTGTGTTGGAATGACGCTCGACAAGGGGCTGGTGTTGATGAGCGACACCCGCACCAATTCGGGCGTCGACAACATCTCCACCTTCCGCAAGATGTTCTACTGGAAAACCCCGGGGGAGCGGATCATCACGCTGATGTGCGCGGGCAACCTCGCGACGACCCAGGCGGTGATCAGCCAGCTCGAGGAACGCAACAAGGCGCCCGAAGACCGGCACAACACGCTGTTCGAAGCGCCGACGATGTTCCAGGTCGCGGTCGAGATCGGGCGGCTGCTGCGCGACACGATCCAGACCTCGCAATGCGACAACGGCCAGGAGGGGGAAGGGCGCTTCACCGCCTCGATGATCCTCGCCGGCCAGATCAAGGGCATGCAGCCGCGGCTGTTCATGATCTATCCGGAAGGCAATTTCATCGAGGGCAGCCCGGACACCCCGTTCTTCCAGATCGGCGAGACCAAATACGGCCGCCCGATCCTTCTGCGCGGTTACGAGCCCGGGATGGAATTCGAGGATGCGGTGAAGCTGCTGATGGTCAGCTTCGATTCGACGCTCAAGGCGAATCTCTCGGTCGGCATGCCGCTCGACCTGATGGTGATCGAGCGCGACCGGTTCGAGCCGCTGCACGAAAAGCGGATCGACAAGAACGATCTCTATTTTCAGGCGATCAGTTCGATGTGGGGCGATTCGCTCAAGGAAGCGGTCCACGCGCTGCCCGAATATTCGTTCGACGACTAGGAATTACCCTTAAGTAGAGGCCGCGCGGCCTACCCTTAAGGGTAAGCGCGTATATTCGTGTCCGCGCTGGACCTATTTTCGCGCCGGAACAGGCACTTCCGCGCGCGGGCCTGCCGCTATCCATCCAAAATGGCCCGAGCTGAAGCTGCGGGAAAATCCCTAGCCGCTACGCCGGGCGACATGGGGCAGTCACAAACAATCCACTTCATCGATCGCGACATTCGTTCACGGGCTGAAGTGGCCCGCGAAGTGCTCGCGCTGGGGCATCACGCGGAGGTCTATGCCGGCTTGGACGAGCTGGCGAAGCATCCGCCGCACACCGGGATCATCGTCGCGCGCGAGGATTCCGCGCCCGGCGGCGTGCCCGACATCCTCGCCCGGCTCCACGCGATGACCGTTGCGCTGCCGCTGGTCGTCGCGTCGGAAAGCGGCTCGGTCGGGCATGTGGTCGAGGTGATCCGCAGCGGCGCGATCGACTATCTCCACCTGCCGGTCGCGCCGGACCAGCTTGGCGCGATGCTTGCGCGTGTCGCCGCCCGCGCGCCGCGGGAGACGGTCCTGCGCCGGCGCATGATCGAGGCGCGGCAGCGGCTCGCCGAACTGTCCGAGCGTGAGCGCGAAGTTCTCGACCTGCTGGTCGAAGGCGAGTCCAACAAGCACATCGCGCGCGCGCTTGCGATCAGCCCGCGCACGGTCGAAATCCACCGCGCCAACATGATGAAGAAGCTCGATGCCGCGCATGTCGTGCAGGCAGTGAGGCTGTGGTTCAATGCCCACGGCGAAGCGATCGGCCCAGGCGCGGCGTGACCGGTATCGATCGCATCCTCGAAGTGGTCCAGCCGGCCGCGCTTCGGGCGCTGACCTAGCGGCAGAAGGCCTTGCCGCTGCCTTCGAGATGAAAGTGATCCTGATGCGCGGCGTTGTAGCCGGGGCCGAGTACCGTGCCGAAGCGCTTGCAGGCGCTGGTATGGACGATCCGCAGGAATTGCTTTTCCGAAGGGGATCCGCCCGCCCAGCCGCCTTTGACCGTAATTCGCCGACCGTCGGCGAGGACGAAGGCCGAAACGTCGATCGCATTGGCGGTGGCATGGGCCGAGCGCCTGGCCGATCCGGCGACGTTGCGGCAATTGTAGCTGCCCATGGTCTCGATCCGCTCCAGCGGGCTTTTCAGTACCGCGCGCGCGGTGCGATCGACACCGTAGCGGGCCCAGGCGGAGAAGGTTTCCGCCAACGGACACGCGACCGGGCCGAGGTTGGCGATCCCGAAAGTCCTGCTGGCGTCGCCCTCCAGCGCGGACAGGCGCACGGTGTTGAGGGTGGAGCAGCCCGCGCCGTAGAAGCGGTCGGGCAGGGGGGTGAAGCTGGCGGCATCGGCTCCCAGCTTGCTCAGGCACTGGCGGCCGGCCGCGCTTGGGACATAGGCGGGCTGGGCCGGACGCATCGCCTGGCGCTGCGAATTCCGGCCGCCCTCCGGCAGCACCGAACAGCCGCCGAGAGCGGCGGCCAGAGCGATTCCCGCGAGGGCGGAGGCGAACTGCCGGACCATCGCGCGATCCTGCGGGGATGATGGTTAACACGGCGTAAACTGGACGACGAACCGATCCGGCCGGCCCCAACGCGCTTGACTTGCCCCGCCGCCCCTCTAAGTGCGGCGCCGGGCCACGCGGTCCCAACGCCGCGCGAGCTCTCTGTGAGGAGAGTCTTAAATGACTGAAGTAGTGAAGCCGCAGGCCAAGCCTGCGCGTCCGTTTTTTTCTTCCGGTCCCTGCGCGAAGCCGCCGGGATATTCCCCCGCCAAACTCGCCACCGAATCGCTCGGCCGCTCGCATCGCGCGAAGATCGGCAAGGACCGGCTCGGCTATAGCATCCAGCTGATGCGCGAAATGCTGCAGCTGCCCGAGACCCACCGCATCGGCATCGTGCCCGGTTCAGACACCGGCGCGTTCGAGATGGCGATGTGGACCATGCTCGGCGCACGCGGCGTCACCGCGCTCGCATGGGAAAGCTTCGGTGAGGGCTGGGTCACCGACGCGGTCAAGCAACTCAGGCTCGAAGCCAATGTGATGCGGGCCGATTACGGCCAGCTTCCGGATCTCGACAAGGTCGACTGGTCGGACGACGTGCTGTTCACCTGGAACGGCACCACCTCCGGCGTGCGCGTGCCCGACGGCGAGTGGATCCCCGACGACCGCGAGGGCCTGAGCTTCGCCGACGCGACCAGCGCGGTGTTCGCTTACGACATTCCGTGGGACAAGATCGATGTCGCGACCTTCTCATGGCAGAAGGTGCTCGGCGGGGAGGGCGGGCACGGCGTGCTGATCCTCGGGCCGCGTGCGGTGCAGCGGCTGGAGGAATATACTCCGTCGTGGCCGCTGCCGAAGGTGTTCCGCCTGATGTCCAAGGGCGCGCTGGCCGAAGGCGTGTTCAAGGGCGAGACGATCAACACCCCGTCGATGCTCGCGGTCGAAGATGCGATCTGGGCGCTCGAATGGGCTAAGTCGCTGGGCGGGCTTGACGGTCTCAAGGCGCGCTCCGATGCCAATGCCGCGGCGCTCGACAAGATCGTCGCCCACCGCGACTGGCTCGGCCATCTGGCCGAGGACAAGGGCATCCGCTCGCGCACCTCGGTCTGCCTCACCGTCGAAGGCGCCGACGCGGACTTCATCAAGAAGTTCGCCGGCCTGCTCGAAAAGGAAGGCGCGGCCTATGACGTCGCCGGATACCGCGATGCCCCTCCGGGCCTGCGCATCTGGTGCGGCGCGACGGTCGACACCGCCGATATCGAGGCGCTCGGCCCGTGGCTCGACTGGGCCTATGCCGAGACCAAGGCCGCGCTCGCGGCTGCGTAATTATAGCCCTCACCCCCTTCAGGGGGAGAGGGTTGGGAGAGGGGAAGCACCCTCTCCTCATTTCAGCAACATCAGGGCCGGGTGACGGCATTTCCCCTCTCCCCGGCCCTCTCCCCCTGAAGGGGGTGAGGGAGTAAGTCATGACCAAGCCCAAAGTCCTCATTTCGGACAAGATGGACCCCAACGCCGCCCGCATCTTCGAAGAGCGCGGCTGCGAAGTCGATGTGATCACCGGCAAGACCCCGGAAGAACTCAAGGCGATCATCGGTCAGTACGATGGCCTCGCGATCCGCAGCGCGACCAAGGTCACCAGGGAAATCCTCGACGCCGCGACCAATCTCAAGGTCATCGGCCGCGCCGGCATCGGCGTCGATAATGTCGACATCCCCTATGCCTCGTCCAAGGGCGTGGTGGTGATGAACACTCCGTTCGGCAACTCGATCACCACCGCCGAACACGCGATCGCGTTGATGTTCGCGCTCGCCCGCCAGCTGCCCGAGGCCGATCTGTCGACCCAGGCCGGCAAGTGGGAAAAGAACCGCTTCATGGGCGTCGAGGTCACCGGCAAGACGCTCGGCTTGATCGGCGCCGGCAACATCGGTTCGATCGTCGCGGATCGCGCGCTCGGCCTCAAGATGAAGGTCGTCGCCTACGATCCGTTCCTCAGCCCCGAGCGTGCGCTCGAACTGGGCATCGAGAAGGTCGAACTCGACGATCTGCTCGCCCGGGCGGATTTCATTACGCTGCACACCCCGCTGACCGACCAGACCCGCAACATCCTCTCGGCCGAAAACCTCGCCAAGACCAAGAAGGGCGTGCGGATCGTCAATTGCGCGCGCGGCGGGCTGATCGATGAGGCGGCGCTGAAGGCGGGCCTCGACAGCGGCCACATCGCGGGCGCGGCGCTCGACGTGTTCGTGACCGAGCCGGCGACCGAATCGCCGCTGTTCGGCACCCCGAACTTCATCTCGACCCCGCACCTCGGTGCCTCGACCAATGAAGCCCAGGTCAATGTCGCGCTGCAGGTGGCCGAGCAGCTTTCGGACTACCTCGTCACCGGCGGCGTGACCAACGCGCTCAATGTGCCGAGCCTCTCGGCCGAGGAAGCGCCGAAGCTGCGTCCCTACATGGAACTGGCCGAAAAGCTCGGCACGCTGGTCGGCCAGCTGACCACCGGCGCGGTTCCGCGGATCTCGATCCATGCCGAAGGCGCGGCGGCCGAACTTAACATCAAGCCGATCGTCGCGGCGGTGCTGTCGGGCTTCCTGCGGGTCCAGTCGGACAGCGTGAACATGGTCAATGCGCCGTTCCTCGCGAAGGAACGCGGCGTCGAAGTGCGCGAAGTGAAGACCGAGCGCACCGGCGACTACCACACGCTGCTGCGCGTTTCGGTCAAGACCGAGGCGGGCGAGCGGTCGGTTGCCGGCACGCTGTTCAGCAATGCCGAACCGCGCCTGGTCGAACTGTTCGGGATCAAGGTCGAGGCCGAACTGGCCGGGCACATGCTCTACATCGTCAACGAAGATGCGCCGGGCTTCATCGGCCGGATCGGGACGCTGCTGGGCGAGAATTCGATCAACATCGGCACCTTCAACCTCGGCCGCCGCGAAGCGGGCGGGGAAGCGGTGCTGCTGCTCTCGGTCGACAGCCCGGTCCCGGCCGATGTGCTCGAAGCCGCGCGCGCGCTGCCGGGCGTGAAACGGGTGATGGCGCTCGCGTTCTGAGCACCCTCCTATCGTCATCCCGGCTTGCGCCGGGATGACGAACAGGGGATAGGGCCGCGCATGACCGATACCGACCGCGACCTGTTGCCCGTAGGGCTGGAAGACCGGCTGCCGCACGGCGCCGGGGCCGCGACGCGCATCATGCGCGCGATCCTCGATGTGATGGATGCGCATGGCTATGACCGCGCGCGCCCGCCGCTGATCGAATTCGAACAATCGCTTGCCGCGCGCATGGCCGGGATCGAATCGCGGCGGATGTTTCGCTTCATCGATCCGGGCTCCTTGCGGATGCTGGCGCTGCGCAGCGATATCACCCCGCAGATCGGCCGGATCGCCGAGACCGGTCTGGTTGCCGCGCCGCGCCCGCTGCGGCTCGCCTATTCGGGCCAGGTCGTGACGATCGTCGCCGATGCGCTCGATCCGCGCCGTGAGCGGCTGCAACTCGGCGCCGAACTGATCGGCAGCGACAGCGTCGCCGCCGCGGGCGAGATCGTCAGCATGGCGATCGAGGCGCTGAAGGCCGCCGGCGCGACCGGGATTTCGGTCGATTTCACGCTGCCCGACCTGGTCGACACGCTCGCAGAAAAAGCGCTGCCGCTGGCGGCGGACAGGATCGCGGCGGTGCGCCGCGAACTCGATGCGAAGGATGCCGGCGGGCTCAAGGCGGCCGGCGGCGAAGCCTATCTGCAGTTGCTCTATGCGACCGGCCCGTTCGACGAGGCGATCGAGAAGCTCGCCGCGATCGATGCAGGCGGCGCGCTCGCCAGCCGCATCGCGGGCCTGCGCGAAATCGCCGCGCGCGTGAACGGCGCCGCCCGGATCACCCTCGACCCGTCCGAACGTCACGGCTTCGAATACCAGAGCTGGTTCGGCTTCACGATCTACGCCGAAGGCGTGCGCGGGGCGCTCGGCCGCGGCGGCACCTACCGCATCAGCGACGATGTGTCGGGCGGCGAACCGGCGATCGGCTTCTCGCTCTATCCCGACCCGCTGATCGATGCGGCCAGCAGCAGCGAAGCCCGCGATGCGCTGTTCCTGCCGCTCGGCCATGACGCCGAGGTCGCGGCGAAGTTGCGCACCGAGGGGTGGCGGACGATTGCCGCACTGTCGGAAGCGGATGATGCGATGACGCTGGGCTGCTCCCATGTGCTTGAGGGCGGGGCAGCCAAGCCGCTTTGACGTTCAAAACCCTCTCCTGCTGGCGGGAGAGGGTTACGCAGGCTTACCGGCTTGTCCGGTTAGCCGGAGTTGGGTGAGGGCTCCTTTCTTCGAAGCAAGCCAACCCTCATCCAACTGCGACTAGGTTCCTGCGGCACCAAGTCTTCGTATCCTTCTCCCGTCAACGGGAGAAGAAATTCACGCAAACACCCGCTTCAACCACCCATCGACCACCGGCGTCGCGGCATAGTTCGGATCGCCCAGCCGTCGGTTGATCGTCATGTGGCCTTGCAGCCCGGTGCCGGGAAAGCCCTCGATCGCGACCGGCGTTCCGGCTTTGCGCAATGCGGCGGCGAGCGCTTCGCTCTGGGCGATCCCATCCGGGCGCTGGACGTGGAGGATCAGGAACGAAGGGGCGTTGGGCGCGCCCGCCTGCAACGTCGGCGACAGTGATCGCTGGCGGGCGGGATCGGTTCCGAACGCATCGCCGTACATATTGCGCATCCACCGCCCGCCCGAGGCCTGCATCTGCGCCGCCACGTCATAAGCGGCGCCGTCGATCGGGACGATTCCGGCGATATCGCTTTCGCTGAGGCCCGCCGCCCTGAGATATTGCGGATCGGTGCCGACCAGCGCCACCAGATGCGCGCCGGCCGAATGGCCCATCAGCACGATCCGGTGCCGGTCGATCCCGAGCGCCTCCGCGCGCTTCACCAGCGAGGCGAGCGCGTTGGCGACATCCTGCGCTTCCTGTTCGACCGTCGCCTCGGGCACCAGGCGGTAATTGATCGACGCGAAATTATACCCCTCCCTGGTGTAATGCGGCGCCTTGTCCCGCCCGGTCGCATTGTCCTTGCTGCCCCGGGTCCAGCCACCGCCGTGGACGAACAACACCAGCGGGGCGGGGCCGCGCGTATTGCTGGCGCGCCAGAAGTCGAGGCTCTGGGCCTTGTTCGTTCCGTAGCTGAGGGTTTGCTTGCCGGGTTCGGCGCGGTTGGCGATTTCGGTCCCGGCGGCCGCGTCGGCGAAGGTCAGGGTCAGGCTCGAGGCGAACAGGAGAGTGGAGGCGAGGGCTACGAAATACATGGCTTGCGTCCTTTTCCTGCCCCCAGGTGCCCAAGATAGCCCCGCCGCGGTGCGGGGCGAGTCTCGAAACGTCGCGATTTGTCGCCGGTTTTGCCTTAACCCAGCCTTGCCCTCACGGCCCTACACGCCTAGGGCCGCGCGGTTTGAACAGCGTCCGCTACGAAGGAAATTTGCTTGGCCAACGTCACCGTAATCGGCGCCCAGTGGGGCGATGAAGGCAAAGGCAAGATCGTCGACTGGCTGGCAAGCCGGGCCGACGCGGTGGTTCGTTTCCAGGGCGGGCACAATGCCGGCCACACGCTGGTGGTGGGCGACACCACCTACAAGCTTAGCCTGCTGCCCTCGGGCATCGTCACCGGCACGCTGTCGATAATCGGCAACGGCGTGGTGCTCGATCCGTGGCACCTCAAGGCCGAGATCGCGAAGCTCGAAGGCCAGGGGGTCTCGATCACCAAGGACAATTTCGCGATCGCCGACAATTGCCCGCTGATCCTGCCGATCCACGGCGAGCTCGACGTGATGCGCGAGAACGCCGCGGGCGCCGGCAAGATCGGCACCACCGGCCGCGGCATCGGCCCGGCCTATGAAGACAAGGTCGGCCGCCGCGCGATCCGCGTGTGCGATCTCGCCCATCTCGACGCGATGGAACCGCAGCTCGACCGCCTGTGCGCGCACCACGATGCGCTGCGCGCCGGTTTCGGCCAGCCGCCGGTCGACCGCGCGGCGCTGCTCGCCTCGCTGAAGGACATCGCCGCCTTCGTGCTGCAATATGCCGAGCCGGTGTGGAACCGCCTCAACAAGGTCAAGAAGGCCGGTGCGCGGATTCTGTTCGAAGGCGCGCAGGGCGTGCTGCTCGACGTGGATCACGGGACCTATCCCTTCGTCACCAGCTCGAACACCGTCAGCGGCACCGCCGCTTCCGGCTCGGGCCTCGGCCCCAGCGCGACCGGCTTCGTGCTCGGGATCGTCAAGGCTTATACCACCCGCGTCGGCTCGGGCCCGTTCCCGACCGAACTGGAAGACGACACGGGCCAGCGGCTGGGCGAGCGCGGCCATGAATTCGGGACGGTCACCGGGCGCAAGCGCCGCTGCGGCTGGTTCGATGCGGTGCTGGTGCGCCAGTCCTGCGCGATCTCCGGCGTTACCGGCATCGCGCTGACCAAGCTCGACGTGCTCGACGGGTTCGAGACCGTGAAGATCTGCACCGGCTACCGCCTGAACGGCAAGGTGTTCGATTACTTCCCGAGCCACGCGGCCGAGCAGGCCGCGGTCGAGCCGATCTACGAGGAAATGGAAGGCTGGAGCGGCACCACCGCCGGCGCGCGCAGCTGGGCCGATCTCCCGGCGCAGGCGATCAAATATATCCAGCGGGTGCAGGAACTGATCGAGACCCCGGTCGCGCTGGTTTCGACCAGCCCCGAGCGCGACGACACGATCCTCGTGCGGGATCCCTTCGCCGACTGATTATGCGGGTCGGCGCCGGCAGGCGTACGAGCGGCATCGCGCATGCGCGAAAGACCGGTATGATCGCCGGCGTATGAAGCGGTTACTGTACCTTCTCGCCTTGCCGGCGGCTCTGGCGTCCTGCGCGGGAACGGCCGAGCCGCCGCGCGGGGAGGCGGATTTTGTGTTGGTCGACAAGTCGGATCGCACGCTCATCCTCTATCGCCGCGGCGAGCCGCTCAAGACCTACGGTGGAATCCAGCTCGGCGGCGCACCCGAGGGGCACAAGCGGTTCGAAGGCGACGAGCGCACGCCCGAGGGACGGTATCGGATCGACACGCGCAATCCGCAGAGCGCCTATCATTTGTCGCTGCGAATATCCTATCCGAACGACGCAGACCGCAGATTTGCGGCCGAGCGCGGACGCGAACCGGGCGGCGACATCTTCATCCACGGCCAACCGAACAGCCTCCCGCTCGGCCGTCTCCGCGGCGACTGGACCGATGGCTGCATCGCCCTGTCCAACGCCGAAGTGGATGAATTGTGGAATGCGATTCCCGACGGAACTCCGATCGAAATTAATCCATAATGGAAATATACTTGACCTGATCTTGGTTTGTTCACATTCTGTTCCTGAAACGCAGGAGTCGCGGCATGGCGCAGGCAGAGTACGCAGTCGAACAAGCTTCGGAGCGGGTGAAGCAGCCCGCGAATAATTTCGCGGACGATTCCGGGCGGGCGCGGCTCGCGGTCTCGATCTTCGCCGATCGGCCCCACATACGGGCGGAAATCCGCGACGATGCACAGGGCGCCGGGCTCCGGGTCGGGCAGTGCGGCAGCCTCACCGACTTGCTCAATGACGACGGCATTCCGCTGGGCGAAGTCGTGCTGATCGATTGCCCGGAAATCGACGCGGAGCGTATTGCGGCGCTGGCGCGGATCGACATGCGCGTGGCCCGGCTGGGGGCACAACTGGTGGTCGCGACGAGCGTCGCCGCGCTGGATGAGGTGTTCGCCTGTGTCGACCAGTCGCGGGCGCAGATCCTGGTGGGGCCGGGCCGGGCGGAGCGGGTGGTGGCGATGGGCCGGGCGCTGGGGCGCGCGGCGGACCTGCGGCTGCGCGAATTTTCCGAGGAAGACCGCCTGTATCTGCTGCGCCTGACCGAACAGGTCGAAGAAGTCGCGAAGCGGCTCGATCGGATCGGGTTCGGGCAGGATCCGCTGGAGTATCTGTCTGAAAGTCTCGCGGAAGGGCCGTGGCCGCAGGTCGAAACGCCGCATCGAGATTTCCGGGGCGATTCCGCCGAGGGCACGGAACGGATGCAACGCGCGATGCGCCCGCCGCTGCCCGATCCGCGGCTGATCCGGCGGATCATCCGCCAGCGGCAGCTACGCGCGCGGTTCTTCGACAGCGACCTGTTCGCGGACCCTGCGTGGGATATGCTGCTCGATCTCACCGCTGCCCGCGCCGAGCACAAGCGGGTCTCGGTCACCTCGCTGTGCATCGCCTCGGCCGTGCCGCCCACCACCGCATTGCGCTGGATCGGCCAGATGACCGAAGCCGGGTTGCTCCAACGGGTAGAGGACGAGGCAGACCGCCGCCGCGCCTTCATCGCGCTGACCGACCGCGCTGCCGACGCGGTAGCCCGTTATTTTATCGAACTGGGGAAGGCCGCCGCGCAAACGGTGTGAGCGTTCATCATTTTCGCTCACCAATGCGGCCCGGAGGCCTGCATCCGCCAGCAGCCCCGCGGCGAACTCCATCGCGATCCACCCGATCACGCCCAGGCCCAGGAAATTTGCGAGTTCTGCCATGCGCGAACCTCTCCGGGCAAGAATGCACCGGGGGCTGGAGCGCGCGCAATTCAGTAAAACCACTGGTCAACGATGGAGGGGCAATTAACCAGTTTCACTTGCCATTCGCCGGGCGTGGTGAGGCGGCGCTGGTGGATCCGGCTCTTCTGAGACTGGTGGGCGGTGAGGGGCTCGAACCCCCGACCCTCTCGGTGTAAACGAGATGCTCTACCAACTGAGCTAACCGCCCGCGCCTCGGGAATGCGCCGTTACAGCGGCTTGGCGCATCCGGTCAAGGTGGATGCGCGCTTTTGGCGCCGCTCAACCGTTCCAGCCGCGCAGCGCGCGCTCATAGGCGCCGCGCGCGCCGTCCAGCTCCCGTTTCAGCCGCTCGGTTTCGCGGATGTGGCCGGCCTCGATCTCCCGCCGCCGCCGTTGCAGCGCGGCGAGTTCATCGGCGAGCTTCCGCAGTTCCGCGGCATGCTGCGCCTCCGCCCGGCGCAGCGCTGCCTCGGCCTGGTCGAGCGCGCCGCGATCCGGCTTCGGAACAGGCCGGCGGCGCGGCGCCTTCGGTTCGCTCGGGACGAGCTTCGCGGCGCGCCTGGGCTTGGCCTTGGGCAGCGCGGCGATCTGCTCGGCCGCGGTCCCGCGCGAGCGGCGGATCACCTTGCCGGGATCGGCCAACGGTTCCGCAGTCAGCTCCGGTTCGATCACTTCCTCGGCGACGCCGCGCGCGAACAGATCGGCGTCGCTGCCCCAGGCGGAGAGCGCCGCCTTGCGGCTCGGCGCCGCGACATAGGCGTCGTGAAAGCCGATCGGGGTCCGGAACACCTTGAGCTTCGCCATGCCGCCTGAACCACGCGGGCGACCGATCCGTTCCGCGATGGAATGGCGGTGTTCGAAAAACTCGGCCTTGCGCCGCGCGTGATCGCGGCCGGGGCGCCCGGGCTCGCGGGCGGAGGCTTCGCTGTGCCTAGCGCAGCACTTCGGGCCCGAGCTCCGGATCGAGGTCGCGCGGGCGGGCGAGGTGGACGAGCTTGCCGCGGTTGGGGGCGATGTCGGCCCAGTCGTCGATATCGAGTTCGAGCACCGCATAGGTCGCGGTCGGGAGTTTCTCCGCCGCGGCATCGAACAGCGCGTTTTCCCCTTCCGGTGGGACGAGGTCGAAGATCAGTTCCTGCAGCCCGGGATTATGGCCGGCAAGGAGGACCGAGCGGGGATTGCCCTCGACCTTCGCGAGCACGTCGATCAGCGTCACGGAGCTTGCCAGATAGGCCTTGTCTTCCCACACCACCCCGGCGCTTCCGCCATCGATCCCGGCCGCCTCGAGTGTGCGTTTGACCCGCACCGCAGGGCTCGCGTGGACATGCTCCCACCTAACCCCGTGGTCGCGAATATGCGCACCCATCAGCGCCGCGCCGCGGCGGCCGCGATCGTTCAGCCCGCGATCGAAATCGCGCAGGCCGAGATCGTCCCAATCGGACTTCGCATGGCGCAGCAGGCCGAGGAGCTTCACGAGGTAATCAATCCTCTCGCGGCGAGACCGGAAGGGCCGGAATCGCATCGCTCCCGACTGAAACACCGCTGGCGACGCGTTGTAAAGCCTGATCCAGCGTAACCCGGTGGATCGGGGTGCCGGCCGGGAAAGCGGCGGTCAATCGGCTGGGGAAGGCGGCCGAAAGTACCACGAAATGGCCCTTGTCGTCCGAGGTGCGGATCAGCCGCCCGAACGCCTGCGCCAGCCGCGCGCGGATGATCCTATCGTCGAAGCCCGAGCCGCCATTTGCCGCGCGGCGCGCGCGGTGGAGGATCGAGGGTTTGGGCCAGGGCACCTGTTCCATCACCACGCAGCGCAACGAATTTCCGGGGACGTCGACTCCGTCGCGCAGCGCATCGGTGCCGAGCAGCGAGGCGCGCGGATCGTCACGGAAGATGTCCACCAACGTGCCGGTGTCGATCGGATCGACATGCTGCGCATACAGCGGCAGGCCTTCGCGCGCGAGCCGGTCGGCGATCCGGCCATGCACCGCCCGAAGCCGCCGGACCGCGGTGAACAGGCCCAACACGCCCCCGTCGCACGCCTCGATCAGCCGCCCATAGGCGCCCGCGAGGGCGGCCAGGTCGCCTTTCTGGACATCGGTGACGATCAGCACTTCGGCATTGGCGGCATAGTCGAACGGGCTGAGCTGTTCGGTCAGATGCGGCGCGACGTCGAGCCAGTTGGCGCCCGAGCGGGCCAATGCCGCGTTCCAGTCGCCGCCGTCCTTCAGCGTCGCGCTGGTCAGCATCACCCCGTGCGCCGGCTCGAGCACGGTCTGCGCGAAGGGCTTCATCGGATCGAGGAAGCGGCGGTGCAGGCCGATATCGTATTCGCGCGCTTCGGAGCGGTCGACCGCGAGCCAGTCGACGAAATCGGGATCGGCCGCGCCGCCGAGCCGCCCGAGCAGCGCTTCCCACGCGGCGAGCATATCGATCCGCCATTTGAGCGAATAGCGTGCCCCGTCGATCCGCGCGCGGCCCGGTCCATCGAGCCAGTCGGGCGGTTCTTCCAGCAAGGCCTCCAGCCGCACGCCCAGCTTGATCAGCGGGGTGCGGATTTCGGCCAGCGCGCTCTGGGCCTGCTGCGCCAGCTCGACGAAATTGCCTTCGAGCTGCGCGGCCTCGGTCTCGATCCCGTAGCCCATCTCCTGCCCGCCGCTCTCGTCACGGGCATAGGTGACGGCGCGCACGCCGGCGAGCAGGCCTTCGACCGGGCCGGACGGCATATTCTCCGCCAGCCGCGCGAGCCAGCCATCGCCGGGCAAGGCTTCGGCGGCCTCGACCGCGGCGGCGATCGCCTTGCCGCCGGCCTCGTCATAAGAGGCGAGATCGGCCAGCCGCGCCGACAGCCCGCGCCGCCGGCCCTTCGAGCCGCGCTCGGGCCCGATTATCCAGCGCTTGAGCTCGACGCATTCCATGCCGGTCAGTTCGGCCGCGAAGGTCGAATCCGCAGCGTCGAACACATGGTGGCCTTCGTCGAACACGATCCGGGTCGGGCGCAGCGCATGGTCGCGGCCCCTCGCGGCGTTGACCATCACCAGCGCATGGTTCGCGATCACCAGATCGGCCTGTGCGCTGGCCCGCCCGGCGCGCTCGATGAAGCATTTCCGGTAATGCGGGCAGCCGGCATAGACGCATTCGCCGCGCTGGTCGGTCAGCGAGCGGATCGCGCGGCTGCGGAACAGGGTCCCGAGCCAGCCGGGCAGATCGCCGCCGATCATGTCGCCGTCCTGGCTATAGGCCGCCCAGCGCGAAACCAGCTGCGCCAGCACCGCCGCACGCCCGCCGAAGCCGCCCTGCAGCGCATCCTCGAGGTTCAGCAGGCACAAATAGTTCTCGCGCCCCTTGCGCACCACCACCGATTGCGAACCGTCGGCGCGGTCCTGCGGCCAGGCCCGGCGGCTTTCGCGGCGGAGCTGGCGCTGGAGGTTCTTGGTGAAGGTGCTGACCCACACGGTCCCGCCCGATTTCTCGGCCCACAGCGAGGCGGGGGCGAGATAGCCGAGCGTCTTGCCGATCCCGGTCCCGGCCTGCGCCAGCAGCACATGCGGCGCGCCCTTCCTCTCGCGCGGGGCGAAGGTCCATGCGGCCTCGGCGGCATAGACCCGCTGGCTCGGCCGTTCCTCCGCGCTTTTGCCGGTAAGCTCGGCAAGGCGGGCGCGGACTTCCTCCGGATCGAGCCGCACCTGCGCCGGCTGCGGCCGTTCGGGTGCCTCCTCCCATTCGGGCAGGCGGGTGAACAGCCAACGCTCGGCGCGCTCCGGCTGCCGGATATAGGGGGTGAGGACGTTGGCCCAGGGCCAGCGCAGCCGGATCAGCGATTGCAGCACACTCCACGCGCCCTCGCGTTCGGCCCATTGGTCGCTGCCGCAAATCTCGAGCAATGTCCCCGCCGCCTGCTGGAGCAGCAGCGGCACCTGATCGTCGCTGCCGGGTTCCTCGAGCCCCAGCGCATGGGCGAGCCCCTTGGGCGTCGGCACGCAGAACCGCGCCGGATGGACGAAGGCATAGAGTTCGAGCAGGTCGAGCCCCGAGAGATCCGGATAGCCAAGCCGCGTGGCGACCAGCGGGGCGTTGAGCATCAGATGCGGGGTATCGGCTACCGCGACGATCGCTTCGCCCTTGCTCGCGGTCTTGGTCGCTCCCTGGCCCTCGCGCAACCAGCTGCCCGCATGGCTGGCGTGAAGCGCGGGGAGGGGCAGGGCAGGCATTCGATTGCGATAGAACACAATGCGAACGAGGGGCAAGGCGGGTTCGCGTCCTCTCCGCAGCGGAAATGGGCTTCTTGCCCCAAAAGCGCCGCCTCCAACGCACACCGCGAACACCGGTTCCGTTTCCGCTTGCCAGCTCGTGGCGCCGACACCGTCGCGCCGTCAACCATGCGTCAACTCATCGCAGGGGGAAATCTTTCTGACGCTAATCGAAAAAAGGAATATCGTTATAATTCAAGGAAAAAGTAAATTTATGAACAGACATTCAAGGAACATTCCGGCGCATGCGTTCGTTTCTGTTTCACTATGCGCACCCACACACACCCTCTTCGCAGCGCCACCACCGCGATTGCCGCGGTGCTCGCGCTTGGCTCCACCCCTCTGCTGGCCCAGGCAGTTTCACCCACGGGCGATCCGGTTATTCTGACACCTCCGCCGGCGTCCGCGCCGGCTGCCACCGTTACTCAACCCGTTACTCCGGTTACCACCACCGCTCCGGTAGTGCAGTCGCTGCCTTCCACCTATGTTCCTGCCAACGCCGCGGCGCCTGAAGCCGCGCCTTCCGCAGCCCCTTCGGCCGCACCGCGCCGGACGGCCGCCGCTGCTCCGGTCCGCGCTCCCGTTACCCGAGCCGTCGCGGCACCGGCTGCGGCCGCTGCGCCAGTTATCGCGGACGATAGCGCTGCCGCGGCGCCGATCGCTCCCGCCGCCGCGCCGGCGAGCCCGGAACTGTTCCCGGCTTCCGATAGTGCCCAGACGGGTGAAGTTGTCACTACGCCCAAGCCGGCCGCCGATGCGGTCGACGGTTTCACGATCCTGACCGGCGTTGTCGGCGGGCTCGCGCTGATCGGGATCGGCTGGTTCGGCGTCGTGCTGGCCCGCCGCCGCAGGATTCATACTCCGGCCGAACGCGCCGCGATCACCCGCCCCGTGGTCACCCCGCGTCCGGAACCGGTGATCGTGACGCGCGCCGCCACGGCCGCGCCGCAGGCGCTGCCCGAAACGGCAGTGTCGGAACCGGCACCGGTCATGGCGGACCCCCAGGCGATCCCGGCCACTCAGGCGCATCCCATCCGCGCCGATATGGAACGGATCCCGGCGGTTGCCCGGGCTGAGAACGCCTTCGGTGCCGGCCACGCACGCTGGGCAGACGATGCCCGTCCGGCGCGTGCCGCGGCCAAGGGTGCCTTGGCGAGCAACGGTGCTTCGGTCGATCTTCCGGCCAGCGTGCCCGAGGATTACGCCGAGCGCGATGCGCTGTTGAAGCGGATGGTCGAAGCGAAGCCCGACAAGGCCAATCCGTTCACCGACCGTAACACCCGGATGAAGCGCGCCCGCCTGATCCTGCAGTCGCTCAAGCAGGATTTCGCCGACCGCGATCCGTGGATCGACCTCAGCCAGTACCCCAACAACTGGCCGCACCTGGCGGCCCGCCGCAGATACCCGCAGGCAGCCTGACCTATTGCTGGCTGTGGGGGGAGGCGACCGTGAAAACGGTCGTCTCCTTCTGCGTGCCGGCGTTCGCTAAAGCGTCTTTGTCCACCACTCGGTGGTCAGCGACAAATCCTTGTCGGCGAGGAACCCGGCCTTGGCCCGTTCACGATGCGGGCAGACCACGATGATCTGGCGCCACCCCTGCTCCCGGCCATGGGCCATCGCGTGCTCGATCAGCGCTTCGCCGACGCTCTCCCACAATTCCGGATGGGCGACGTGGAAATCGTCGATCGTCGCGGTCGGGCCGCCCGGATCGACGATCGGCGGAGCGGGGGTAAGCGTCGCAATCAGAAAGCCCTTCAGCGTCCCGCCGAGTTCGGCGGCGAACATCGTTGTCCTGTCCTGCTGCTCCAGCAGATAGGTGAAAAACCCGGTCTGGATTTCGGCCGAATTGGCGGCCTTGTTCCAGAACACAGGCTCGTAACCCTGATATTCGACCCGCTTGGTTTCGAGAATTGCGACCATTGCGGGAATGTCGGCCTGTTCGGCCTTTCGCACCATTACCGGGGCAGCGCTCATTGGGGTTCCTTTCGGTGGATGAGTCGGTTATTTTGTACTCAAGTATCAATCTGGACTCCAGTATGGAAAAGCCAATTCGGCCGACCCGGCGGAACATTCGCTCCCTCAAGAGTGAAACAGCGATCATGGACGCGGCACTGGCCTGCTTCGCCGAACGCGGCATGATCGGGACCTCGATGGAGGAGATCGCCGAACGCGCGGGCGTGGGGCGGGCGACGATCTATTACAACTTCCTCTCGAAGGACGACATCGCGGTCCGTATCGCCGAGCGGTTCCGGGCGCAGGGCTACGAGGCCTATCTGCGCGAGCGGGAGGAGGGCGCCGACGCGCTCACCCTGATCCGCTCGTTCTTTCGTTTCGCCGGCACCTGGGTGACCCAGCACCGCGAGGTCGCACTGGTCGCAACGCTCGCTTCCGTGCGCGGGGTCGGGCGGAACCCGGATCGTCCGGGGACCAACCAGGTACTGCGCCAGATGGTCGAGGACGCGCAAGCGCAGGGGCAGGTCGGGCGCTCGGTCGCGGCGGCGACGGTGGCGGGGGCGCTCAACGGACTGCTGCTGCAATGCGCGCTTATCGGCTCGCCCGATCCGGCGGTCAGCCAGGAGGAGTGGCTGCTCGGCATGGTGAATCTGGTGCTGGAGGGCGCGCGGGGGTAAACGGTCCGCGGGCGAATTCCTCGCAAAAAGGCGCATTTCCCGGCGATGAGGGCTCCTGCAAGTTTACGCTTAGAACCCTGTCAGCGGCGTCAACTTCGGCCGTCGAATCGAGTGTTTCCCTTGCGAATTCCCGCGCGAGCGGCAATGGACCCCCGCGATGACCGACACCGATCTGATCCAAGCCGCAAGCACCTCGAAGTCCTGGCCGTTCCAGGAGGCCCAGCGCCTCGCCAAGCGGTTCCCGGGCGGGAAACGCGACGATGCGGGCAATCTCGTGCCGGTGCTGTTCGAGACCGGCTATGGTCCGTCGGGCCTGCCGCATATCGGCACCTTCCAGGAGGTGCTGCGGACCACGCTGGTGCGCCGCGCCTATGAGACGCTCACCGGCGGGCATCCGACGCGGCTGGTCGCGTTCAGCGACGACATGGACGGGCTCCGCAAGGTGCCGGACAATATCCCGGACGGGGAGTTGTTGACGGCCAATCTCCACAAGCCGCTCAGCCGCATTCCCGATCCCTTCGCGGCCGGCTTCGCGAGCTTTTCCGCGCATAACAATGCGATGCTGTGCGACTTCCTCGACCGCTTCGGCTTCGATTACGAATTCATCGCGGCGAGCGATCGCTACAATGCCGGTGAATTCGACGATGCGCTGAAGAACGTGCTGCGCAATTTCGACGCGATCATGGACGTGATGCTGCCGACTTTGCGCGAGGAACGGCGCAAGACCTATTCACCGGTGCTGCCGATCAGCGAGACCAGCGGGATCGTGTTGCAGGTGCCGGTGACGGTGGTCGATGCCGAGGCCGGAATCGTGCGCTTCGAGGATGACGGACAGGTGATCGAGCAGTCGATCCTCGGCGGCAAGGCCAAGCTGCAGTGGAAGGTCGACTGGGCGATGCGCTGGGTCGCGCTCGGCGTCGATTACGAGATGAGCGGCAAGGATCTGACCGACAGCGTCACGCAGTCCGGCAAGATCGCGCAGATCCTGGGCGGGCGGAAGCCCGAGGGGATGATCTACGAATTGTTCCTCGACGCGAATGGCGAGAAGATCTCCAAGTCCAAGGGCAACGGCCTGACGATCGAGGAATGGTTGACCTATGGCAGCGAGGAATCGCTGAGTTTCTATCTGTTCCGCGAACCGAAGAGCGCAAAGAGCCTGCACCCGGGGATCATCCCGAAGGCGGTCGACGAATACTGGCAGTTCCGGGCGAAGATTCCCGAGCAGCCAATCGAACAGCAGCTCGGCAACCCGGTGTGGAACCTGCTGCGTGCGAACGGCTATCACGGCGGGGACGGCGATACGCTGCCGGTCACTTATGGGCTGCTGCTCAACCTCGTCGGCGTGCTCGGCCCGAATGCGACGCCGGAGCAGGTGTGGAGCTATCTCGGCAATTACATCGCCGATCCGAACCCGGCGGATCACCCCGCGCTCGACGCTCTGGTCGGCAAGGCGATCGCCTATAACCGCGATTTCGTCGCCTCGACGCTCTTCCGGCGCAAGCCCGAGGCGAATGAGGCGGAGGCGCTGAGGGCGCTCGACGCGGTGCTGGCGGGGCTTGGCGAGGATGCGGGCGCCGAGAATCTGCAGACCCAGGTCTATGAGATCGGCAAGAACGAGGCCTATGGTTTCGAGTCCCTGCGCGACTGGTTCAAGGCTTTGTATGAGACCCTGCTCGGATCGAGCCAGGGGCCGCGGATGGGCAGCTTCATTGCGCTTTACGGCGTGGCCAACACCCGCCGGCTGATCGCGGAGGCGCTGGCCAAGTGAAGCGCACGGCCGATCCCAAGCACCTCGCGCGGGAATTGCTCGGCCGCGATTTCGACACGCTCGCGCGCGACGAGCAGCATGTGCTTGAGCATCTCGCCTCGGCCAAGATGATATGGATGGATGCCGACGAGGCGGCGCAGGCCCATGCGAGCTTCGGCGAGAAGCTGGCCGACCGGGTCGCGGCGGTCGGCGGTTCGTGGGCCTTCATCGCCGGCTTCGGGATCGTGTTGGTCGGCTGGGTTCTGATCAACAGCCCACTGGTCGAGGCGCTCGGGTTCGAGCCGTTCGACCGCTATCCGTTCATCTTCCTCAATCTGGTACTCTCGATGCTGGCCGCGGTGCAGGCGCCGATCATCATGATGAGCCAGAACCGCCAGGCGGCGAAGGACCGGATCGCCGCGCGCCATGATTACGAGGTGAATCTGCGCGCCCAGATGGAGTTGATCCGCTTGTCGCAAAAGGTCGATCGGCTGGTGAAGGCGATCTGCAAGGACGGTACCGAAGGCGACGGTTAAGTCGTGGGACTCAGCCCCAGTCGCGGGTGCGATACCATTTGGTGATGATGTATTTGCTGCCGGCCTCGACCGGCATGCCGGCATGCAGGGTCCATTCGTTCGGATCGCCAGCCGCGTCGGAATTGTTCCAGATCAGCAGCGCGCCGGGGCGAGGCTCGATCGACATCTGCAGCAGCGGGAACCCGGTCGTGCCGCCGGCCTCGACCGCGTTGAGGAACACCATCGCGGTCCACGAACGCTGGCCGCCGCGCGTAACCTCCGCCTGCCAATAGTCGCGCTCGGTGTCGAACCAGTCGAAATGCTGCTTGAATTCCTGCCCGGGGAGATAGCGCTGGCCCTGCACGGTTTCGCCATATTCACCCGGAATGCCAAGCAGATCGTCGATCCGCCGCTGGATCTTGCGGACGAAGCTGTCGTGCGGATCGACGTCGCCGGAATAGGAGGTGCGGTAGGCTCCGGCATAGGCGGTGTCGAAGGCTTCGGAGGGCTTCGCGTTGCGATCGATCAACTCGATCATCGCGGCGCATTCCACGGGGTTCATGAAATCGCCCAGCGCGAAGAGTTCGGCCTTGTCGGTCGGGACGCGGTAGATCGTGGGGTGTGCCTTGAGCCGGACACGCACCCTGCGGCCGATCCGCGCGAGGGCGGCCCTGTCCGGATTGGGAGCGGAGCGCGGCGGAAGCGTGTCGGTCATGGCCGACAGGATCATGGCTCAAGCCCGCCCGTGCGGCAAGACGAAGCAAAGCCCCCGACCCAAAGGGGCGGGGGCTTTGCCCTGCCTGCCGGTCCACTCTTTCCGGCAGGAGGGTGTATTACGGTCTTACCAGAAGAAGTCGTGCATCACGTCGACCACTTCGCCGGAGTAGATATCCACCAGCAGCGCATCGTCGTAATAGCGGACCCAGCGATAGGGGCCGTAGGCTTCCGGCAGCCGGTATTCATAGGGATCATCGATCCAGTAGCGGTTCGAATAGAACAGCGAGTCGAGGTAGAACCCGATGTTCAGCCGCCGATAGGAGTAGTTCCGGTAGGGCGAGTAATAGTTGCCCAGATGGAAGATGCTCCGGTGGCTGTTGCGGTAGCTCGACCAGTTGTAGCGGCTGTCGTTGCGCCAATGGCTGTCCCACCGGCGATTGTCGTTGCCGCGGCCGCGATTGTCCCACGAACCGCCGCGGTGGTCGCGGCCCCGGTTGTCGTAATGGCCATCACGACCGTCGCGATGCTGGCCTTGGGCCGTTCCGCCGCGATTATCACCGCGGTTACCGTCGCGATTGTCGCCGCCGGGCCGGCCGCCGCCAGGACGGCCACCCTGCCATTGGCCGGGTCCACGATTGTCGCCGCGTTCGGCGACGTGAGTAGGAGCCGGGCCGCGTGGCGGCGCAGCACGATCCGGTGCTACCCGGACCGGCCCGGAACTGCCGGGGCCGCCGGAACCACGGGGAGCATCGCCTGCGCCGGCCCAGCCACGGGGGGCATCCGGACGAGCACCGCCGTCACGCGACGGGCCTGCGCCGCGATTGCCGCCCGCATCGCGCGGCGCGCGTTCGGCCTCGCGAGAGGGTGCCGCACGAGGCGCCGGGGTGGGGGAGGCGGATCTTCCGCGGTCGCCCTGCGATCCATGATTGCCCCATCCGCGATCGCCTGGTGCGGCCGAAGCTGCTGAAGGAAGCGCGGCCACCGCCATGGCGGTAGCGAGCGCAGCGAGTCCACTCGTCTTGAGCAGTCCTCTGATAGTCATTACGGCATCTCCTTATCCGTCATGACCGCGAGTGGAACGGTCCTGAGTTGATGGATGCCTTCTATGTGATTCGTCCTGACACAATTCTGAACCACCGCGTTGGCGATCGTTCATATTTCTATCGCATAAAATGAACGGCCTGTCCGGGCATGGCCGCCGTGAGTTCGCGTATGCCCTTGCTGTAGATCGCCCGCGCCAGCCGGTTTGCGCCGAACTGAGCCGCCAGCGCGCTCGGGACGACGCGTGTCCAATAGAGGCGCAGGAGATCCTGCCGGTTGCCCTTGAGCCGCTCGGCGATCGCGGGCGCCTTGTCATAATAGGCGACAATGTCGTCCATCCCGCCGTGCTGCCGGGCCAGCCATCCGTCGCGGAATGCGCGGAGTGTACGCAATTCCCAGCAATCGTCCGCCAGGCCCACGCCTTCGCAGGCGGCGGTGGTAAGGAAGCAGCCGACCGAGCCGGCATCGCCGCTGCCCGAGCTGCTGACCTGGTGCGCAGGCCGGCAAGCTCCGGCCTGCGCCTTGCTCATCAACGCGGTAAATTGGGGCTGGGCGGACTTATAGGCCTTCGCGAACTCGGCCTTCGGAAAGCTGAACGCATAGCTCGTGCCGGTCGCGTCGCCGTCGGGCGGGCCGAGCGTCAGCACGACGTCCTGCTTCAGTGCTCCGAACGCATCGCCCGCGCTCGAATTGGTCAGCGTGTCCCAGTGATACTGGGTGGAAGTCTCCATCGTATAGCTCTCGGCCAAGCCGTCGATGTTGAGCGCCGCGTCGAAGCTCGGCCCGATATCGCCCTGCGCGACGATATAGGGGTTGCGCACTTCGAGGTCGTAGCTGGCGAGGGTGCCGTCGGTCTGCCAGTAATAGGCATTGCTGACCATCGCGGTCGGCGAGACCAGCAGTTCCTTGTTCGCCGGCGTGACCTTGTTGGCCTCGACCTGGATCTGGAACCAGCCGAAAATCGCCGGGTCCTCGTCCTTGGTGAAGAGGTTGCCCCTCGCGCTCGCTATCTTCGAAATCTGCAGCTCGAATTCGCAGGCCGGCGTGTCCTGCGCCTGGGCGGCGGCGACCGGCAGCAGCCCGGTGGTGAAGATGACCAGCGCCCTCGCGCGCTTCGCAAAGGATCCCATGATATGCCCCCGAGTTTGCCCAGCCCAGCCCGGGGCCGGGCTTACCCCATTTCGCGCAGCGGCACTTGGCGAAATACGCCACCCGCGGCTAAGGGCGCTTGCATGAAGTGGATTCCGCCAATCGGGCGCGCCGCCGAACTCGAGCCCGCGCAATGGCGTCGCCGGCTCGCGACCTTGATCGGCGCGCTCGGCATAGGCGTGGTGGCGCTGTTGTTCGCGCGGGCAGGCGATCTTGCGCAGACGAGTTTCGGCCAGCTCTATGCCGCATATCCCTACGCCTGCCTGATCCTGACCCCGGCGGTCTTCGGGCTGGTCGCCTGGCTGACCGGCAAGATCGCGCTCGAAGCGCGGGGCTCGGGCATCCCGCAGGTGATCGCGGCGGCGCGCAATCCGGCCGGGGACGCGGAGCAGGCGTTGGTCTCGCTGCGGGCCGGTGTCGCCAAGCTGCTGTTGACCGTGGCGGCGCTGTTCGGCGGTGCGCCGGTCGGGCGCGAGGGGCCGACCGTGCAGCTCGGCGCGGCGATCATGGTAGCCGCGCATCGCTGGCTGCGCGTGCCGGTGAGCGCGGGCGTGCTGATCGCGGGCGGGGCGGCGGGTGTCGCGGCGGCGTTCAACACCCCGCTGGCCGGCATCGCCTTCGCGATCGAGGAACTCGCGGTCGCCTATGAGCAGCGGGTCGCGGTGATGGCGATGGGCGCGGTGATGATCGCCGGCCTGACCAGCCAGGGGATCGCCGGCGACTACATCTATTTCGGGCAGGTCACCGCCAGCCTGCCGCTGGGCAGCATGCTGATCGCGGCGCCGCTCGCGGGGATCGCGGGCGGGGCGCTGGGCGGACTGTTCTCGCGCCTGTTCATCGCCTTGCGCGGCCCCGGGGGGCGCTGGACCGCGCTGCTGCGGCGCCATCCGGTGATCGCGGCGCTGATCTGCGGGATCGTCGTCGCCGGCATCGGCTTCGCGAGCAAGGGCCAGACCTGGGGCACCGGCTACGAACCGACCCGCGCGATGCTGGCGGGCGAGGGCGGGGCGGCGTGGTTCGGCCCGGCCAAGTTCGTCGCGGCGCTCGCCACTGCGGCCAGCGCGATCCCGGGCGGGATCTTCGCGCCCTCGCTGTCGATCGGCGCGGGCTTCGGCGGGTTGCTTGCGCCGCTGTTCCAGCCGGAGCAGGCCGGAGCGATCGTGCTGCTCGGCATGGCCGGCTATTTCACCGGGGTGGTCCGCGCGCCGCTGACCGCGATCATCATCCTGGCCGAGACGACCAATTCGTCGGCGATGATCCTGCCGCTGTTCGCGACCGCGCTGATCGCCGACTGGGCCGGCGGAATCGTGTGCAAGGAGCGGCTCTACCACCACCTCGCCAAGGGCTTCCTGCCCGAGGCGAAGGCGATGGAACAGGTAAAGCCGGAACCGCTCAGCGAGTAAGCTTCTTGTAGGCCAGCCGGGTGGGCCGATCCGCGGCGTCGCCCAGACGGCGGCGGCGGTCTTCCTCGTAAGCTTCGAAATTGCCTTCGAACCATTCGACGTGGCTGTTGCCCTCGAACGCGAGGATGTGGGTCGCGAGGCGGTCTAGGAAGAAGCGGTCGTGGCTGATGACCACCGCGCAGCCGGCGAAATTCTCGATCGCGTCTTCCAGCGCGGCCAGCGTCTCCACGTCGAGATCGTTGGTCGGTTCGTCGAGCAGCAGCACGTTGCCGCCCTGCTTGAGCATCTTGGCGAGGTGGACGCGGTTGCGTTCGCCGCCCGAGAGCTTGCCGACGTTCTTCTGCTGGTCCGCGCCCTTGAAGTTGAATGCGCCGACATAGGCGCGGGTCGAGGTCTCGTGCTTGTTGACCGTCATGTAATCGAGCCCGTCGGAGATTTCCTCCCACACGTTCTTCGACGGATCGAGATGGTCGCGGCTCTGGTCGACATAGCCGAGCCGCACCGTCTCGCCGATGCTGACCTCGCCGCTGTCCGGGGTCTCCTGCCCGGTAATGATCTTGAACAGCGTCGATTTGCCCGCGCCGTTCGGCCCGATCACGCCGACGATCCCGCCGGGCGGAAGCATGAACGACAGATCCTCGAACAGCAGCTTGTCGCCATAGGCCTTCGAGATGTTCTTCATCTCGATCACCTTGCCGCCGAGGCGCTCGGGCACCTGGATCACGATCTGCGCCTTGCCCGGGCGGCGATCGTTCTGGGCTTCCTGCAACTGTTCGAACTTGCGGATACGCGCCTTGCTCTTGGTCTGGCGCGCGGCCGGGGTCTGGCGGATCCACTGGAGCTCTTCCTTGAGCGCCTTGGACCGGCCCGATTCCTCGCGGTCTTCCTGGTCGAGGCGCTTGGCCTTCTTCTCGAGATAGGTCGAGTAATTGCCTTCGTAAGGAAAGTACTTGCCGCGATCGAGCTCGAGGATCCAGTCGACCACGTGATCGAGGAAATAGCGGTCGTGGGTGATCATCAGCACCGCGCCGGCATAGTTCTTCAGATGGTTTTCGAGCCATTCGACGCTTTCGGCATCGAGGTGGTTGGTCGGTTCGTCGAGCAGCAGGATCGAGGGCTTCTGGATCAGCAGGCGGGTCAGCGCGATGCGGCGCTTCTCACCGCCCGAGAGATTGTCGACCGGCAGGTCGCCCGGCGGGCAGCGCAAGGCTTCCATCGCCACTTCGAGCTGGTTGTCGAGCGTCCAGCCGTCGACCGCGTCGATCTTCTCCTGCAGCTCGCCCATTTCGGCGCCGAGCGCATCGAAATCGGCGTCGGGTTCGGCCATCAGCATGCCGATCTCGTTGAACCGCGCGACGAGGTCCGCGGTCTCGCGCGCGCCATCCTTGACGTTTTCGAGCACGGACTTGCTGGTGTCGAGCTCGGGCTCCTGCGCCAGATAGCCGACGGTGATGTATTCGCCCGGCCAGGCCTCGCCGGTGAAGTCGGTGTCGATCCCGCCCATGATCTTCATCAGGGTCGATTTGCCGACGCCGTTCGGCCCGACAATGCCGATCTTGGCGCCCTGGTAGAACTGGAGGTTGATGTCGGACAGCACCGGCTTTTGCGCGCCGGGGAAAGTCTTCGTCATGTTCTTCATGACGTATGCGTATTGGGCGGCCATCAGTCGTCCTTGCGGGTGTTCTGGAGTGATTTCGGAGTTGGGCCGCAGATAGGAGCTGCGGGGCCGAGGGGCAAGCGCGGCGGTGCCTCCGCCGAACGAAAAGCGCGCCGCCGCGGGGCTGCGCCGAAGAGTTGGGGGTTACACAAGTTACACTCTGTCCGCCCCTGTGTCCGCTTTTCAACCCGATGAAACAAAAGGTTTTTCAGGATGAGGGTGACACTATGGCGCTGTGCGGGAGCGCGCGCCCGGGAAGGAGCGGCGCGAACGACAGCCAACGAGGTCCTGCGCGAATGCGACAAGGCGGAGAATCCGTTTTTGCGAAGAACGGCCGCGATTTGAGCAGACCGGGCGCATGTAGGAAAGCGAAATAGGCCGCCAATCCAGCGGAAAACCGCCGATACCTATTTACACCGCACTGCAACACGATAATACTGTGGAACCAATCGGTATTACCGGATTCGGTGACCAGCGAGGGCGGGCGAAAATGGACGGAATTCGCGTAGGTAAACGGGTGGTCGGCACCCAGGCTCCGGTAATTATCGGCTGGGAGAACATCGCCCGGGTCGAAGGCGGACGCTTCAAGGTCGCGTTCTTCACCTATTTCCAGCCCGCGCTGTTATTCGCTCTCGTCGCCTTCTGGTATTACGCGCCCAACTCGATCGCCACCGGCACCACCGCCGCGATCATGGGCCTCGTGCTGATGCTGTTCTTCATGGTGCTCGAATGGCGCTTCCCGCGCCACGAAAGCTGGGCGATCACCTGGAAGGAATTCGCGACCGACGCGTTCTTCGTCGCGATCGGCTTCACCTTCCTGGGGGTGGTTGACGATTACATCGGCAGCGACAAGATCATCGAAACGGTCCAGGCGAATTTCCACCTCGAGAAGCTGGCCTGGTTCACCACCCTGCCGGTGCTGCTGCAGGCGTTCCTGATCTCGTTCATCTTCGATTTCGTGCAGTACTGGATGCACCGGGGTATGCACAATTGGTACCCGCTGTGGCTGCCGCATTCTGTGCACCACTACATCACCCAGCTCAACGTGAACAAAGGCGCGGTCGGCAATCCGGTCGAGCTGTTCCTGATCGGGCTGGGGATCGGCGGCTTCTTCGATTTCGTGCCGCGCGCCTTCCTGCTGGCCAGCGCGATGGGCATGGCGATCGGCGCCTATCAGCACATCAACGTGCGCTTCAATTCGCCGAACTGGTGGCGTTTCCTGTTCAACACCACCGAGCATCACAGCCTGCATCATTCGCAGGATTATGAATCGACCCGCAGCAACTATGCCGGCGCCTGGATCATCATCGACCGGATGTTCGGCACCTGCATCGACGGCGAGGCCGAATTGCTGGGCATGGAAGGCGGCCGCCGCATGTCGATCCGCGAACAGATGACCTTTCCCTTCACCGAGGGCTGGAAGAGCATCAAGCAGCGGTTCGCCCGGCAGCCCGCCGCGGTGCCGGCCGAGTAACGCGCCGCAGCGCTTTCCTTCATCGCCGCTCGCGGCGCTCTCCCGAAAAAATGCTCTTCCCGAAAGGAGCCTGCGTGAACCTGCGCTTCATCGAACGGATCTGGCATATCAAGGGCAGTCTGCCGCTCCCGCACGGACAATCGGCCGACCAGGCCTTCGAACGGCTTGACGGCCTGTTCGGCGAAATCGGCACCAGCCATGCGCGCGCGGGCGGCAGCCTGACCTTCAGCAAGAAGGATCCGCCCGCGCAGGACAAGCTGGCGGTGTTCGAGAGCGGCGTGTTGTGGATCGAACCTGCCGGGGAGGGTGAAGGGCAGGAAGGGCAGGGCGCGCCGGTGCTGCGCTACCATCTGATCAGCCGCGCGCTGCTCTATTGCTTCCTCGCACCGCTGCTGTTTCTCGCCTTTGCGCAGTTCAACGTGTTGCGCGGCAAGCTTCAGGCTCCGCCCACCGCGGCCGAAAAGGCGGAACAGGCGAAGAAGAAGGCGAAGGAAGACGCCAAGCCGCTGACGCCGCTGAACCCGATCGACAAGTTCCTCGGCGCGCCCGCTCCCGAAAAACCGAAGAAGGACAAGAAGGACAAGAAGCCCGATCCTGACGAGGGCAAGCCTTCGCCGATCGCGGGCTACGCCTTCGCGGGCATCTTCTTCGTACTCTACCTGGTTGGGCGGTTCCTCGAGGCCTGGCTGGTTAAGCGGTTGTTCCGGAGGAAGCTGCAGGGCGCCTGATCCGGCGCGCGCGGCGAAGAGCGCGCCTCCTGACGATATGGCAGCCGTCGCACCGCCGCCACGGTTGGCGCCTTTGCCGCAATGAAATTATATTACTCGGCCAATATACGAAATTGCTGCGGAGGCGGGTGAGCGCCTATCCTGCGGGCCTCATGGCCGACCTTGCCGATCCGTCTTCCGACCCGACAGAGCATTCGCTGCTCGAGGATGCCTATGCGCTCGTCACCGGAACCACGCTGATCGCGATCGGGATGGTGCTGATGAAAGTCGCCGGCATCGTCACCGCCGGCGTCGCGGGGCTCGCGCTGCTGGTGTCGTACCAGACCGGGTGGAGCGTCGGGCTGCTGTTCCTGCTCATCAATCTGCCGTTCCTCGCGCTGGGCTTCTTCACCCTCGGCAGAACCTTCTTCGTCAAGACGAGTGCGGCGATCCTGCTGATCCTCGTGCTGGTGCAGATCATGCAGGCGGCCACGGTGATCCGGCAGGTTCATCCGGCCTTCGCCGCGCTTGCCGGGGGCACGGTGATCGGCATGGGCATCCTCGCGCTGGTGCGCCATAATTGCGGGGTCGGCGGGGCGAACATCGTCGCCTTGTGGCTGCAGAAGAGCCGGGGCTGGAATGTCGGCCGGCTCGGCCTGGCGCTCGATGCGCTGATCCTGACGATCGCGGCGACCGAGATCCCGCTCGGGCGACTCGGCTGGTCGTTCCTCAGCGTCGTCGCGATCAACGGGATCCTGATCGCCTATCATCGGCCGGGCCGTTATCTGGGCCATTGAGGCGGGTGCCGGAGCCCGGTCCCGAATAAATTAGGCCGCCACCCCTTTCCGTGGTAAAGGGACGCCGCTGACGTTGGATTTGCAACGGACTTCGGCAATTTGAGGCCCCGGGTTTTCCCGCCGCCCCCTTTTTTCGACTTCCTTTCATGACGACACGACGCACGACCCCGTGCCGCGCTGTTGCGGCCGGAATTACGTTCTTGAAAGGAACATCTCATGCCGATCGGCACCGTAAAATTCTTCAACGAAGACAAGGGTTATGGCTTCATCGCGCCGGAAGACGGCGGGGCGGACAGCTTCGTTCACATCACTGCCGTGCAGGCCGCCGGCATGCGCACCCTCGATAAGGACCAGCGCCTGTCGTATGAGGTCGAAACCGGCCGCAACGGCAAGGCTTCGGCGGTCAATCTCGCCGCTGCCTGACGCCTGATTTTCGGGGTGCGGCGGCCTTGCCGGCATGCCGCACCCCGAACCCGCCGCCGGCTAATATATGTAAAGGAGAACGCCAATGTCGTTCACTTACGATTTCTGCCTTACGCGGGCCCGTGAAGAGGCCACCACCGCCGAAAAGGCAACGCTCGACAATGTGCGCGATCGCGCCTTGCGGTCGGAAGCCGCGTGGATGGAAATGGCCAACCGCGAATTACAGATCCAGGCCGTGCGCGAAAAGGCGCGGCGTGAGAAGGAAGCCGCCGCGCTGCTGACCGAGGGTTAGCCGCCGCCGCTAGCCGGAGGCGAGGCTTTCGCCCATTTTCCGGATCAATGTTTCCACCGTCGAAAAGCCGAGCTCGCTTTGCATCGCGAGATCGATCGGCCGCGCCTCCAGCGCCTTGCTGTCGCTGTTGAGGAAGGCCATCGCTTCGTCGCGCCCGCCGAGCAGCGTGAACGCCAGCGTGACGATCTCGCCCTGACGGCGCGCTTCGTCCCTGGTCAGCCGTGGCCCATCCGAACGCCTCGGGCGGCTTTTCCATGCGCCTGTCCGCGCTTGCGGTTGCGCGTCGTCAGTCATGCGGTCCGTAACGCGGTACCGGTGCCACGGCGATAGGCCGCGCTCCAGGCGCATGCCGCCCCGGCGCCGAGGCCCTTCTGATGGGCCGCGATCTGCCCGGCGATCGCCGTCGCCCGGTCAAGATGAATGTTGCGCGACACGAGGTCGCCCGCGGCGGAAGCGCGGAGCACTTCGGCCTGATGGTCGGAATATTTGCGGTTGAGGTCCATGAGACTGCTCCTCTGCGTAAGCGGGAGCGCAAGCGTCTCTCAGCCACGGGCGCCTACAATCGCCTGCCCGCGATCGGGCGACCATGGGCGCATCGGGGCTCAATAGCAAACGATCCCGACGGATGGCGGCACAGGACCGCGCGCGACCGTTGCGTAGGCCTCGCAAAGCGATAGACTTCGCCTCACAAAATAAAAATTAGGGAGAGTCGATGTCCATCCATTTCCGCGCTTTTGCGCTCGGCGCCTGCGCAGCCTTGCTGGCCGCGCCCGCCGCCGCCCACCATTCCTTCGCGATGTTCGACAACAGCCGGTCGATCACGCTGCATGGCAAGGTGACCAAATTCCAGTGGACCAATCCGCATGGCTATCTCGAGATCGATGCCGAGGCGGGGAAGGGCAAGATCAAGCATTACACGCTGGAGATGACCAGCCCGAACATGATGTCGCGCGGCGGCTGGACCTCGCGCACGATCAGGACCGGCGATGTGGTCACCGCGATCGTGTCGCCGCTGCGCGACGGCAAGCCGGGCGGACTGCTGCTGCAGGTCACGCTGCCGAGCGGCAAGGTGATGCTGCCCGGCGTGCCCAACGCCGCGCGCTACAAGGTCACTTCCTGATGCGGCGGGCGCTGTTCGCGCTGGCGGCCCTCGCCGTGCCTGCCGCCGCCGAGGGCGGGTCGCACCCCGATTTCTCCGGCAATTGGAAGCGCTATCCCACGGTCGCGGAGCCGGATTCGGTGGATCCGCGCTATGCCCCGACGCCGATCCCCGATCCGCCGCTCAAGCCCCAATTCAAGGCGGCGTGGGACGTCCAGCAAAAGAAGCTCGCGGCGCGGGTCGAGGAGGGCCAGCCGGCCGGCGACAATTACGTCCACTGCATCCCCGACGGCATGCCGGCGATGATGATGGGGATGTTTCCGATGGAGGTGATGCAGCGCCCCGATCAGGTCAATATCACTCAGGAGGCGTTCAACCAGACCCGCCGGATCTACATGGATCAGCCATTGCCCAAGTGGGACGAGATCGATCCGAGTTTCTTCGGACGCTCGGTCGGGCATTGGGAAGGCGACACGCTGGTGGTCGAGACCACCGGGATCAAGGATTACGTCACGTTCCGCTGGGCGCCGCATTCGGAATCGATGAAGATCACCGAGCGGATCAGCCTGCTCGCGCCCGATCACCTGAAGGACGAGGTCACGGTCGAGGACGATCACCTCGAAAAACCGTGGGCCTGGGCTTGGACCTTCCAGCGGATGAACGGCTACAAGCTCCAGGAATATGTCTGCGAGGACAACCGCGAATATATCGACGAGAATGGCGGCCAGAAGCTCAGGATCGACGGGGATGCGTCACCCTAGCTTCGCCCCGCCGCCCAACATTACAAAAAGTTCATCTTCCGGAAAGCGGCGGGCCATCCCGGCGCGCCTATTTCCGGCTTCGCGGCCGGCCAAGCCGCAACAGCGTTGGAGATGGAATAATGAAAGCGCGCGGGTCCCCAGTCTCAACTGCCGGCGCGCTGCCCGCACGGGTCTCGAGGATGCAGCCCTGACGAATTGACAGACCACACCGCATTGGCGGTCAAGCTCAGATAATGAACGAATCCCGCGCCCATAAACGGGCGCTGGTCGGTTCCCTCCGGCGAAGCAATCAGTCCCCGCTCCCCCGCCGGAGGGAACTGCTACCTTGTTTTTGGCCCGCTTTTCGCGATCGCGCGGAAGGTCGAGGGGCGCCAACCCAGAGCGTCCCGCCGCAGCCTTCTCGCGTGCGCTTCGTGTCTTCGTGTGATGCCACTCTACTCACACGGAGACACGAAGATTACCGGCCC
Organism: Candidatus Andeanibacterium colombiense; assembly: GCA_029202985.1. Classification (GTDB taxonomy): domain Bacteria; phylum Pseudomonadota; class Alphaproteobacteria; order Sphingomonadales; family Sphingomonadaceae; genus Andeanibacterium; species Andeanibacterium colombiense. Next base: position 3,523,900 of record CP119316.1, read on the forward strand.
GCCTATCGCGGTGAAGCTGGGGCCTTTCCGCCATCGGGCAGGATCACCCGAACCAGCAGGCCCGGCCGGGCGTCTTCCAATTCGATCCGTCCGCCATGCAGCCGGGCCGCCGCTTCAACCAGCGACAGGCCGAGGCCCGATCCGGCCGCGTGGCGCGAAGGATCGAGCCGGCCGAAGCGGCGCAGGGCCTCGTGCCTCTGCCCCGCCGCGATCCCGGGCCCGTCGTCGGCCACCACGATCGCCACCTCCCCGTCTTCACGCGCCGCGCCGAGCGCGATGCGCGATCCGCCCTCGGCATAGCGCAGCGCATTCTCGATCAGATTGCCGAGTGCCTGGCCCAGCAGTTCGCGGTGCACCGGCAGGACCAGCCCGGGCGGTGCCTCGGCGGCGATGGTAAAGCCGCTTTCCTCGGCCAGCGGACCGTAAATCTCGACCAGATCATCCAGCACCGTCGCCAGCTCGGCCGGGGCGAAGCGGTCGCGCCCGATCCCTGCCTCGGCGCGGCTGATCTGGATCGCGGTGGTCAGCATCGCCTGCAGGCTCGCGGCTTCCTGCTGAGCGGTTTCGAGCGCGGCGCCCGCCTCGGGATCCACCTGGCGTGCGGCGGCGCGCTCGATCACCGATTGCAGGCGGGTGACCGGCGAGCGCAGATCATGCGCGAGCCCGTCGGTCACCAGCCTGAGTTCGAGCACCAGCGCCTCGATCTTGTCGAGCATCGCGTTGAAGCCGCGCCCCAGCCGCGCGAAGGCATCGTCGCCCTGGCCCAGCTCGACTCGGGGCGAGAGATCGCCTTCGCCGACCCGCTCGGCGATAAGCGCGATCCGCGCCACCCGCCGCTCGATCACCCGCAGCAGCACGAAGGCGAGGCCGAGCGAGACCGGCCCGGCGACCAGCAGCGCGAGCAGGAAAGCCCATTGGTTCGCCGCGTTCAATTCGGCGCTGCCGCTGGCGACATGGCCGGTCAGCAGGGTCGAATGATCGGGCAGGACCGTTTCGAGGAGCACCACCGGGCGGCTCTGGCGGTCGCCCGGGCGTTGCAGCCTGATCGTCAGCCAGTGGCTGCGACTGCCGAGGCCGGCCGGCCAGGTACCGAGATTGCCGACCAGCACCGCACCCTTGGCCGAACGGTAGGACAGCACTTCCTCGCCCAGCGGGTTATACCGCAACCGGTCGCGGATCGCCCCCGTGAGGCTGCCCGGGCCGCCCCCGTCATATTCGGCGACCAGTTCGTCGCGCAATTCGGTGACCAGCGTCGCGCGCTGTGAGGCGAGCGTCTGCGCGCTCGCGTAGCTCATGAAGCCGAGCATCGCGAGCGTCGGCACGAAGATCGCCACGAACAGCAGCGCGGCGAGGCGGGCGGAACTGCCGGAGAGCCCCCGCATGGCTCAGCGGATCGTGCCGAGCCGATAGCCCGCGCCGCGGACCGTGTGCAGCATCGGCGTACCGAAGCCGTCGTCGATCTTGCGCCGCAGGCGGCTGATATGGACGTCGATCACATTGGTGCCGGGATCGAAATGATAGTCCCACACCCCTTCGAGCAGCATCGTGCGGGTCACCACCTGCCCGCAGTGGCGCAGCAGGTATTCCAGCAGGCGGAATTCGCGCGGCTGCAGCTCGATCGCCTTGCCGTCGCGCCGCACCTGGCGGGCGAGCAGGTCCATCGTCAACTCGCCGCAGGCCAGCTCGGTCTCGACCCGCGGGCCGGCGGTGCTCTTGCGAATCAGCAGGCGCAGCCGCGCGAGCAGTTCGGCCAGCGCGAAGGGCTTGGCGAGATAGTCGTCGGAGCCGGCGGTAAGGCCATCGACCCGGTCGTCCGCCGTGCCGAGCGCCGAGAGGATGATTACCGGCGTTTCGATCTTTGCAGCGCGCAATGCGCCGAGCACCGCCATCCCGTCCATCTGCGGCAGCATGCGGTCGAGCACGATCGCATCGTAAGTACCGTCGGTCGCCAGAAACAGCCCGTCGCGCCCGTTGCCCGCGCGGTCGGTGGTGAAGCCGTGTTCGCCAAGCCCGTTGGCGATGAAGGACGCGGTGGTCTCGTCGTCTTCGACAATCAGGATCTTGCGGCTCATCGGCGCCCTCCATCTTGCGCTGTGCGCGCGCGAAGCTTTCGCGAGGCTGACTGTGGATGACAAAGCCTTTCCCACGGTCCACACTATGCATCTGATCGATAGGGAGGGGATTCCCAATGGTTACCTGGATCGTCGTGGGCGTCATCGTCCTGGTGCTGCTCACCATCGCCATGCTCTACAACCGGTTGGTGCGGCTGCGCGCGCTGGTGCGCGAGGCGTGGAGCGGGATCACCGTGCAACTCCGCCGCCGGGCGGATCTGATTCCGAACCTCGTCTCCTCGGTGAAGGGCTATGCGACCCACGAACGCGAATTGCTCGAAGCGGTCACTGCCGCGCGGGCCGCGGCGGGCGGCGCGAAGACCGTGGGCGAGACCGCGCAGGCCGATGCCGCGCTCAGCGGCATGCTCGGCCGGCTGATGGTCGTCGCTGAAGCCTATCCCGACCTCAAGGCCGATGCGAATTTCCGCCAGTTGCAGGATGAGCTGGCCCAGACCGAAAACGAACTGGCCGGCGCGCGGCGCTATTACAACGCGACGGTGCGCGACCTCAATTCCTCGGTCCAGTCGTTCCCCGCGGTGCTGATCGCCGCGCCGCTCGGCTTCAAGGAAGAGGAATCCTACGCCGACACCGATGCATCGATCCAGACGGCGCCCAAGGTGGAATTCGGCTAGGGGCAGAGCGATGCGCACCGCGCTCCGCTCACTGTTCGTCCTGCTGTTTCTGCTGCTGGTTCCGGCGGTGGGGGAGACGCAGGATAATGCCGGGGAGGAGCGGATACTCAACTATCTGAGCACGGTCACCGTCGCACCGAGCGGCGATCTGGACGTGACCGAGACGATCAGGATCGTCGCGCTCAATCAGCGGATCAACCACGGCATCTATCGCGACTTTCCGACCAGCTATGGCGACAATTTGGGTCACCGGATTCATGTCGGCTTCGCGGTGGTTTCGGTCCAGCGTAACGGCAAGGACGAGGAATGGTCGCGCGAGACCCTCTCCAACGGGGTGCGCATCAGGATCGGCTCGGCCGATACGGTGATTTCGCCGGGCGTCTACACCTATGCGATCCATTACCGCACGAGCCGGCAGGTCTATTACGGCCCCGATCACGACGAGCTTTACTGGAACGTCACCGGCAATGGCTGGATTTTCCCGATCGACCATGCGGAGGCGCGGATCACCCTGCCGAAAGAGGTTGCGCTGACCGGGCGCGATTTCTGGACCGGGGCGCAGGGTTCCACCGCGAAGGACGCCGAGGTGGCGGAGGAACGGCCAGGCTATATCGCCTTCCGCACCACCCGACCGCTGGGAAGCGAGGAAGGCCTGACGGTCTCCGCAGAATTTCCCAAGGGTGTGCTCGCCGAGCCGGGCGGCGGGCGGAAGCTCGGCTGGTGGATCGAGGATTGGGGCGCGATCGTGGTCGCGCTTGGCACCATCGCCGGGCTGGTGGCCTATTATGTCCGCGCCTGGGCAAAGGCGGGCCGCAATCCGCGCCCCGGCACGGTGGTGCCGATCTTTTCCCCGCCCGACGATCTCAGCCCGGCCGCGATGCGCTATGTCTCCCGCATGAGCTTCGACAACCGCTGTTTCTCGGCGGCGATGGTGTTCCTCGGGGTCAAGGGCCAACTCCGCATCACCAAGCAGGAAACCGGGTTCCTGCACCTGGGTTCGACCACCACGCTCAGCCGCACCGAACTGGGCGGAGCGCTCGGCGCGAGGGACCTTCCGGCCCCCGAAGTCGCGATGCGCGATGCGCTGTTCGCCGGCGGCGACACGCTCGAGCTGAAGCAGGAGAACCACACCACGCTGCAGGCGGCGCGGAGTGCGCTCCAGAAGGGCCTCGGCGCCGCTTACGATGAGGTGACCTACCGCAAGAACACCGACTGGGCGCTGTACGGGCTGGGCCTGCTGTTCCTTGCGGTACTGGCGACGGCGGTGATTGGCCTGCTGGCGACACCGTCGATGACGATCTTCGATCGGCTCGGCCCGCCGCTGATCGCGGTTGGGCTGCTGGTGATGGCATCCTGGGTGATCAGGAGCACCGGGAAGGGCTGGTTCCGCGCGGTGGCGATCGGCATCCTGGCGATCGGCGCGCTCGCGGCGGCGTTCGAGACGGTCGTCAACGCGCTTAACGCTCAGGTCTGGGCGCTGTTCATCCCGCTGCTGACTCTGCCGCTGGTGATCAGCGCCTTCTGGTGGATGTATGCGCCGACCAGGGAAGGCAGGGCGCTGATGGACCGGATCGCCGGCTTCAGGCAGTACCTCTCGATCACCGAGGAGGAACGGCTCGACCGGATGAACCCGCCGGAGAAGACGCCCGAGCTGTTCGAGCGCTATCTGCCCTACGCGATCGCGCTCGATGTCGAGAACCGCTGGGCCGAGAAATTCGCCGCCGTGCTTGCCGCGGCCGCTGCGGCCAACAGCTCTGCGGGCACGATGCTGTGGTACAGCGGCAGCGGCAATGTGTGGGACGATCCGCAAGGCTTCGCCAGCGACATCGGCGGCTCGCTCGCCAGCACTGTCTCCTCGGCCTCCTCCTCGCCCAGCAGCGGCGGCTCGGGCGGCGGCGGTTCTTCGGGCGGCGGCGGGGGCGGCGGTGGCGGCGGCGGTTGGTAAGCGCCTCACCGCGCTTGTGTTGGCCGGAGAGAGCGGCTAACCGGCGCGCGTCGGCAAGGTATGGGCCTGTAGCTCAGCGGTTAGAGCTGGCCGCTCATAACGGCTAGGTCGCGGGTTCGAATCCTGCCGGGCCCACCATACCGGAAACGGCCACGAGGGTCGGGGAGTAGCGCAGCCCGGTAGCGCGCCTGCTTTGGGAGCAGGATGTCGCAGGTTCGAATCCTGTCTCCCCGACCAACTCGGCCTCCGCTCTATCTCGGTGCGAAATTCGCCACCGGATCGAGTTTGAGCACAGTGGCGAAGGCGCCCAGTGCCAGCAAGGTCGCGGCGATCTGCGGGAGCGTTCCGCCGACGGGGAAGAGCAGGCGAAAGGCCGCGAAGATCATCACGGCCAGCACCAGCGAGATGCTGCTCGGGCCGAACACCTTCAGCATCGGGATGTGGACGTCGATCGCGCGGACCGCGTAATAGCGCAGGATCGCCTTGGAGACGAAGCTCAGCCCGATCCCCAGCGCCGCGCCGGTCAGCCCCAATTCGTAGACCAGCCACCATCCGCCGGCCGCGCCGATCGCCATCGAAATCAGCGTTATGACCAAGCCGCGCATCGGTGCGCGGTAGGACAGCACCGTATCCCCGACCCCGTGGCTTGCGTGCAGCAGGTTGCCAGCGGTCAGGATCACCATCGGCAGGAAGGCGTCGTGGAACTCCGCCGGGAAGTAGCTCAGGATCGCCGCGCCGGCGCCGGCAAGCACGATCAGATAGGGGACCTGAATGTTCAGGATCAGGCCCATGATCTCGCCGATCCGCTTGCCGGTCTCGGGCGAGGGCGCTTCGCTCAGTTCGCGCGAGATCAGCGGGATCACCAGCGCGTCGTAGGACTGGCGGATCTGGCGGATCGGCGTGGTGAACTGCTTGGCGAGCGAATAGACGCCGGTCGCGGTCGGGCCGAGCGCGATCCCGACGATATACATATCGACCCGCTGGTAGAGATTGTTGGCGAGGTCGCTCAGCGTGTTGGTGAAATTGGCGCGGACGCCCAGCCAGACCGGGGCGAAGCGGACGCGGTAGTGACGCAGCGGAGCAAGATCGACCGTCCGATGCAGTCCGTATGCGGCAAGCGACAGCGCCGCGAGCGTCCCGACCCAGTAGCCGATCGCCAATCCGGCCTCGTGGAAGCCGGCCCAATATGCCGCCACGCTTGCGGCCAGGCCCGCATAGGGCTCTGCCAGGCTGCGGGTGGTCACTTCGTATCGGACCAGGCCCGCCCAGCGGATGCCGGTCAGGCTGACATCGAGCAGGCATTGCCCGGCGACCATCGGCAGCAGCCACAGCGTCATCCGTCCGACCGCGCCGCCTTCCTGTCCGGTCGCCCACAAGCCGACCGCGACCACTGCGCCGAGAACCGCGCTGGCGACGACCACGGTGATCCCCGCATCGGCGATCCGCTCCGCCGGAGAGGACGGGGCATCCTTGTCGTCCAGCATCTTGAACAGGAGTTTTTTCATCGACAGGCCGGCGATGACCACGAACAGTTCGATCGACGCGACCGCGAGGCTGTAGGCGCCGAACAGCTTGGCGCCGTAGAAGAATACGGCGACCGCGAGGAACATCGCCTTCGCGCCGAATCGCACGAGAAAGCCGCCGGCCATCGCGGCAGCGCCGCGGTTCAACCGGGCACGGTTATCCTTTCCGAGCGAGGACTGTGCCATCGCGACTAGAAACCGGCCTGGTGTTGCACGAGCGCGCCTTTGCCGCATCCGGGCAGGGGTTTACAAGCCCCATAAAAAGCACAAGCTGAGCTCCCGACCGCCGGCTTATCGGCTGGGGGATCCGGCGCAGGGTAAGCCGGGCGGTGTAACGTGCCGATTACGGTAAATTACTTTCCGCGAGCGCCTCATCCTGCAACAAGCCGGACTCGAGCGGAGTAGGGACACCCGACGTGAAATTCAGATATGCCATCGCGCTGCCTGTGGCGGCGCTGCTTTCGTCATGCGGCCAGCAGCCGGAAGTCTCGATGAAGGACTTCATGGCCAAGCAGGTCCAGCCGACCGCGCAGACCTATTGGGATGCGGTCCAGTTCATCAACGACGAGACGGGTGTCCACGACATCTATCCAAAGACCGACGCCGACTGGGAAAAGACCCGCAAGGCGGCCGAGGACATGCGCAAGTTCGGCGAACTGCTGCAGACCGATGCCTATGCGAAGGGCCGCAATCCGGACTGGAAGCAGTTCGCGCAAGGGCTGGTCGATATCTCGAAGCAGGCCGAACAGGCTGCGAAGGACAAGAGCGCCGACAAGGTGTTCGAGGTCGGCGGCACGATGTACAGCGTGTGCAGCGCCTGCCACACGATCTATCCGCCGCCGGTGCCGGCCTCCACGCCGATCCCGAATACCGGCGGGGCGCCGGGCTGATGCGGCTTGCCGCCCGCGCAAGCAGCGCGCTCGCCGCCTTCTCGCTGCTGTTCTGGTCCGCCGCGCTATGGGCGCATGATGTGGCGGAGGGCGACAAGGCCTTCGTCCAGAGTGTCGACGGGCCGGCGTTCGTGCCGTTCCTCTATCTGGGCGCGAAGCACATGGTCACCGGCTACGACCACATCCTGTTCCTGATCGGGGTGGTGTTCTTCCTCTACCGGTTGAAGGACGTGGTGCTCTACGTCTCGATGTTCACCATCGGCCATTCGGCAACTTTGCTGCTCGGCACCTGGTTCGGCTGGGGCGCCAATTCCTATCTCGTCGATGCGATCATCGGCCTGTCGGTGGTCTACAAGGGCTTTGAGAATATCGGCGGGTTCAGGAAGCTCGGGATTGCAATCAATACCAAGGCCGCCGTGCTGGTGTTCGGCCTGTGCCACGGCATGGGCCTGGCGACCAAGCTGCAGGCGCTGGCGATGTCGCGCAACGGGCTGCTGACCAATCTGGTCGGCTTCAACATCGGGGTCGAAGTCGGCCAGGTGATCGTGCTGTTCCTGGTCGTGTCGCTGCTCAATCTGTGGCGCGGGACGCCCGGTTTCAGGAACGGCGCCTTGTGGGCGAACCTCGCGCTGATCCTCGCGGGCTTCGTGCTCATCGGCTATCAGCTCAAGGGGTATTTCGCGTCATGAGCGAAGCTTTCGAACAGATCGATTATCCGCGCCCATCGAAGCGCGCGATTCTCACCGGCGCGGCGGTTGCGGTAATTGGCGCTGCGATGCTCACCGTGTTCGCGGTGCTCCCGGCCGAATACGGAATAGACCTCACCGGCTTCGGCAAGGCGACCCGGCTGACCGAGATCGCCCAGCCGGCGAACAAGTACCTGCAGCGCGGGTTGGCGCGCAGCGGGGTGTTCACCCCGAGCGACACGCCGTCCGCACCGGAGCGGGGGGTGACGGATCACTGGACCTTCGAACTCGGACCCTTCGAGGGGATCGAGCTGAAATACGTGCTCGACCAGGGCAAGCCGATGACCTTCTTCTGGTCCGCGACCGGCCCGCTCGGCTACGACATGCATGCGCATCCGTTCGACGGCGGGACCGATTTGACCGAAAGCTATGCGATCGCCGAGGCGGACCATCTCGGCGGGCGCTACGTCGCGCCGTTCAGCGGGATCCACGGATGGTTCTGGCAGAACCGGTCGCTGAACCGGGTGACGCTGACGCTCGATGCTTCCGGGCAGATCGCCGGTTCGAAACTGTTCGGCACCTTCGGGGAACAGGACCGGGCGCTGACGCCAGCGGCCACGCCCGCCAAATAGGGCTCAGACCTTCACCGCGCCCATCACGTCTTCGAGCGAGCACGACTTCACCCCCCGCTGGGCCAGATAGGCGAAGATCCGCCGCCACCAGTCGTAGAGGTGGTCGAGATCCTTGTCGTCGCGGACATAGGGGGTGTGGCCGGCCCGCAGCGACGGGCTGTGGAACGAGAAATTGAGCAGCGGGATGCCATCGTCGAGCGCCATGTCGATGCCCCTGATCGCCTCTTCGACCGAGACGCCCTCGGGGGTCAGCGGGATGCGTTCGAGCAGCCCCAGCCGGGCGAGCACGCCGCGCATCGCCGGCAGGCGCCACATCAGCGGATAGAGCCTGTCGCCCTGCCGCCGCAACAGGCCCCAGAACACCGTGGTAAGCGGCAGTTCGAGCACCGTGTGCGCGGTATCGAGCCAATAGGGCTCCAGCGGATGGCGGCGATAATCGACCCCGCCGCCCGCGCTGTAATCGAACTTCGACCGGACCGAGCTGTCCATCGCGATCCCGCCTTCGCGCAGCATCTCGCCGGTCGCGCGCCCGGTGCCGTAGCGCCCGGCGCGGTATATCCGCGGGTTGGTGCCGAAATTGCGCTCGATCGCTTCGCGCAGGCGGAGGAACTTGGCTCGCTCCAGCTCGGGCGGGAGATTGCCGGCAAAGCTGTTGTGCTCGCTCACTTCCTCGTCGAACGGCGGATTGACCCAGGGGTGGAGCTGGATGCCGACTTCGGCACGGCCCTGCGCGACCGGCTCGCGCAGGATCTCGCCCGCAAGGGCAGAGGTCGCGACGGGATAGTCGACCAGATAGATCGGGGCGATGCCCTCATGCTCGCAGAACTGCTGGAACTTGGCGAGGCGGGGAACATGGTCGAGCCCGTGACCTTCGCGACGGATCGGCAGCGACCAGTCGAATTCCTCTTCGGTATCGACCGTCAGGATAAAGCGCGGGCCGAAGCCTTCGCGGAATTCAGCGCGGTCGGTCACGGAAGGGTTTTCGGTGATCGGCCGCATGGGACGGCGAAGCTCGCTTTCGTTATCTTTCAGCGCGTGTCGGTCATCTGGCGGCCTGTGTCCACAGGCTTGTCGGCCTTTCCACCGGCGAGCGGCAGGGTCAGCACCAGCAGGTCCTCGACGCGCTGCAAATCGCCGCCGGCCGCCCGCGCTTCGGCCCGGGCTAGGCGCAGCGCGAAGCCGGCGCCGAACATGCCGGCGCTGACCGCCTGGGGGGCGGTGGTGACGGTGCCTTCGAAGATATCCGCGCGATCGGCGAGAGAGATCGGCAGGTCGATCTCGATCCCCGCCGCGGTGCCGTTCACCGCCAGCACGATCTGCATCGCCTCGCCCGGGCTGGCCATGCCGGCAAGGGTCGCAAGGATGCGCCACACCAGCATCTCCGCATCCGGGCGGGTCAGCGCGACCGGGCAGGCCCCGGTGGTGGCGATCAGCTCCAGCCCGGCACTGCGCGGGCGCAAAACGGAATCGAGCTGGCGCGCGGTGCCGGCGATGATCGCCGCAAGGTCGGTGCCGCCCGGATCCAGCGCCATCGCGCCGGTCTCCAGCTTTACCAGCCGGTCGAGTTCCTCGAACCCGGCGAGCATCCGCGCCGCGTCGCCCGCGATCCCGGCGGCCAGCGCGCGATATTCGTTGGGCACTTCGCCGAACAATTGCTGCTGGATGATTTCGGCAAAGCCCTGGATCGCGTTCACCGGGGTGCGCAATTCATGGATCACCTGGCGCATCCGGTCGGCCGGGCTGTCGAGCGAGGCTTCGGGAGACGTCGGGGCTTCCGGCGCGGCCGGCCGCCGCATCCGCCCGCGATAGCCGGTGAAGCGCCCGCCGGGCGCCGTGAACACCGGGGCCGCATCGATCCGCCATTCGCCGGCGATAGCCGGTGCGCCCTCCAGCACCAGCCGCCCGCGGCGCAGGGGCTGCCGGCGGCGGAGCGCGGCGATGGTCGCCGCATCGGCGCGTGCGGGTGCATCCGCCTGCCGATCGGCGAGCGCGATTCCGACCGTCATCGGAGCGACCCTGGACTCGGCCCAATTGATCCGCCCCTCGACATCGGTGGTGAAATCGAAGGCGGCGAAGGCTGGCGGCTGCTCGGCCAGCGGCAGGCCCAGCGGAAGATGCGGCGCGTCATGCGTCGGCGCGGAGGTCGCCTGTTCGCGCGCGCGGCGAAAGGCTTCGATCCGGCGGACGATCGCGCCGATCCCGTTGCTCTCGGCAGCGGGGTCCAGTTCAAGTGCCGGATCGAGATCGAGCACATTCGTCTCAGCGGGAAGAGGGGCCGCCGGAACGGGTGCTTGTATGACTGTGGGCGTCGTGATCGGCCGGTCCCGCCGGGTTTCCTCGACGGTGGGCAGGCCCAGCCCGCTCACCCCCAGCCGGGCGAGCAGCATGCGGGTCCCTTCAGGCAGGTCGCCGCGGCGCCCGAGCAGCGCGCGGATTTCGACCGGCAGCGCCGGGATCAGCGCTTCCCACTGGCGTTCGGTCAGCCGCGCCGAGATCGCGGCGGCGGCGGCGACCGGAAGCTCCTGCGAGGCGAGATAGGCGACGAAGCCCGGGTTGCGCAGGCGTACGCCGGGTTCGCGCACGATCGCCGCGCGGGTTTCGGGGGGGAGCGCCGCCGAGAGCGCGCTGAGCCGCTCGTAAGCGGCGTCGAGCATGTAATCGTCGCTCTCGTTCGCGCTGCCGGCAAGGTCGAGCAATTGCCGGAACTGGGTATGGGCCGCTCGCTCGCTCGCGGCCTGCGTGCGCAGTACGGTGGCGAGGCGGTCGTCGATCTGCATCGAATCTCCGAAGGCGAACGGAAACCCTGCGCCAGCCGCAGTCCCGCATCGTCGTCCCTACCAGCTTTGCGCGCGTGTGAAACGCACCCGCCTGCCACGTCGCAAAGCGGGACAAGCCGCGCATTATTTGTGGATCAACGCGAATGATATTGCTGGAACCGGTGCATATCAGTGCTAATCCTTGCCGAGAGCGCTTATAAAGCTTCGCCGGGGCGAAGGGGTCTTGGAATATGACCAATCTCGATGCGATCGATCGCCGCTTGCTGGCCGAACTGCAGGCGGAAGGGCGGGTCACCAATGTCGAGCTGGCGCACCGCGTCGGGCTGACCGCGCCGCCGTGCCTGCGACGGGTCCGCGCGCTCGAGGAAGATGGAGTCATCCGCGGCTATCATGCGGAACTCGATCCGTCGAAGCTCGGCTTCGCGATCACGGTGTTCGCAATGGTCAGCCTCAAGAGCCAGGCGGAAGAAGATTTGCGGGCGTTCGAGAACCACATGCGCGCGCTGCCCGAAGTGCGCGAATGCCACATGCTCAACGGCGAGATCGATTTCATCCTCAAGATCGTCAGCCGCGACCTGCAGAGCTTTCAGGAGTTCCTGACCTCGAAGCTGACGCCGGCGCCGAATGTCGCCAGCGTCAAGACCTCGCTGACCATCCGCACCGCGAAGCATGAGCCGGGTGTGCCGCTGGGTTGATCCGGTGGTTTATCGCCCTCGCGATTCACTCCGCGAAGGCGATATAAGTATATATTTCCGCACCAATGAATTGTTCGGCAGGGCCGCGGTTGCGGCGATGTGCGAAAATCAGCCCTCGCGCTCGTCCAGCCATTGCTCCAGCCACTTGATCGAATAGTCGCCGTTGAGGATGTCGGGCTCGTCCAGCAGCGCCTTGTGCAGCGGGATCGTGGTCTTGACCCCGTCGATCACCATTTCTTCCAGCGCGCGCTTCAGGCGCATGATGCAGCCTTCGCGGGTACGGCCCGAGACGATCAGCTTGGCGATCATCGAATCGTAGAACGGCGGGATCGAATAGCCGGCATAGAGCCCGCTATCGACGCGCACATTCATGCCGCCGGCCGCGTGATAGGCGGTGATCCTGCCCGGCGAGGGGGCGAAGGTCCACGGGTCTTCCGCATTGATGCGGCATTCGATCGCGTGGCCCTTGAACTCGAGTTCGTGCTGCTGGACCGAGAGCGGCTTGCCGTCGGCGATGCGGATCTGTTCGCGGACCAGGTCGACCCCGGTGATCGCCTCGGTCACCGGATGTTCGACCTGCAGGCGGGTGTTCATTTCGATGAAATAGAACTCGCCGTTTTCCCACAGGAACTCGATCGTGCCGGCGCCGCGATAGCCCATGTCGGCCATCGCCTTAGCGACGATTCCACCCATGCGGTTGCGCTCTTCGGTAGTGAGCACCGGCGAGGGGGCTTCTTCCAGCACCTTCTGGTGGCGGCGCTGGAGCGAGCAGTCGCGCTCGCCCAGATGGATCGCATTGCCGTTGCCGTCGCCGAACACCTGGAATTCGATGTGGCGCGGATCGCCGAGATATTTCTCAAGATAGACCGTGTCGTCGCCGAAGTTCGCCTTCGCCTCGTTGCCGGCCTGGGCCATCAGGGTTTCGAGCTGGTCGGGCGAGGTGCAGACCTTCATGCCCTTGCCGCCGCCGCCCGAAGCGGCCTTGATGATCACCGGATAGCCGATCTGCTCGGCGATCCTGGCGGCTTCCTTCGGATCGCGGATCGCGCCTTCGGAACCCGGCACCAGCGGGAGGCCGAGCGCGCCGGCGGTGCGCTTTGCCTCGACCTTGTCGCCCATCGTGCGGATATGTTCGGGTTTCGGCCCGATCCAGGTGATCCCGTGGGCTTCGACGATCTCGGCGAACTTGGCGTTCTCCGAGAGGAAGCCATAGCCCGGATGGATCGCGTCCGCGCCGGAGATTTCGGCGGCCGAGATGATCGCGGCGATGTTGAGATAGCTGTCCTTCGCCGGGGGCGGGCCGATGCAGATCGCGTGATCGGCCAGGCGGACATGCATCGCGTCGGCATCGGCGGTGGAATGCACCGCGACGGTCTCGATGCCCATTTCATGCGCCGCGCGGTGGATGCGAAGCGCGATTTCGCCGCGGTTGGCGATCAGGATACGGGTTATCGGCATGGCAGCCGCGCCCTCAGCCGATGACTACGAGCGGCTGGTCGTATTCGACCGGCTGCGCATTCTCGACCAGGATCGCCTTGACCGTGCCGGCGGCGGTGGCGGTGATCGGGTTCATCACCTTCATCGCCTCGATGATCACCAGCGTATCGCCGGGCTTCACGCTGTCGCCGATCTGGACGAACGGCGGCGAGCCCGGGTCGGCGGAGAGATACGCGGTCCCGACCATCGGCGATTTCACCGCATTGCCGACATCCACGGCCGGGGCGGCTTCCGCGGCAGGCGCTGCGGCCGCCGGAGCCACGGCAGCGGGCGCCGCGGCGACTACCGCGGCCGGAGCCGCGACGGCGGACGCGGTGACGCCGCGCGAGACGCGGATCTTGCGATCCCCATCTTCCACTTCGATTTCGGTGAGGCCGGTATCGGCCAGCATGTCCGCGAGTTCGCGGACCAGTGCGGTATCGACGTTCATCTTGCCGGTACGGTTGGATACGCCCTTGGTTTCGGCCATTCTTTCCTCGCGGGTGCCAGTTCGCGGGCCGCTATGGGCAGGTAATGGCTGACTGGCAAGACCTTCGGGCCGGAAAATGCCCATTCTAGAGCGTCGCGGCATGCTCCAGCGCGAGGCCATAGCCCTTGGGGCCCAGGCCGGTGATCGACTTCACCGCGGCCATGCCGATGTAGGAGATATGGCGGAATTCCTCGCGCTTCAGCGGGTCCGACAGATGCACTTCGATCACCGGGACCTTGATCGACTTGGCCGCGTCGAACAGCGCGATCGAGGTGTGGGTATAGGCGCCGGGGTTGATGATGATCGCCTTCGCGCCCTCGGCCTGCGCTTCGTGCATCCAGTCGATCAGATGACCCTCGTGGTTCGACTGGCGGACATCGACCTCCAGCCCCAGATCCCGCGCGCGGTCCTCGAGCATCCCGGCGATGTCGTCGAGCGTGTCGGTGCCGTAGATCTCGGGCTCGCGCATGCCGAGGAGGTTGAGGTTGGGGCCGTTGAGGACATAGATGGTGTCGGTCATGCGGGGGGGTTTAGCGACGAAGGGCCGCAGCCGGAAGCACTCGCGATACAAAATGATATTTGACTTGTCCTGGCTGTGGGGCGTTCTCGATCACACCTCGGCAGGGAGAAAGTCATGAGGCGTGGTTTTGCAATTTCGGGTGTGGCGCTGGCGCTGGCGCCGCTCGCTTCTGTACCCGCGCAGCGGCTGACGCCTGCCGGGGTCGATTCCTCGCTCGCTCCCTATGCCGACACGACCAACTCCGTCCGCCTGCCCGATGGTCGCATGCTTCACCTGGTGTGCATGGGGCAGGGCAGCCCGACGGTGATCTTCAACGGCGGCGGCGACACCTGGAGTACGATGTGGAACACGGTCCAGCCGGAGGTCGCGCAGAAGACCCGGGCTTGCGCGTGGGACCGCCAGGCGCTCGGGCTCAGCAGCGCCGGGCCGGAGGTGCCAACCGTCGAGCATAACGTCGCCGATCTCGACGCGGCGCTGAAGCTCGCCGGGATCGCCGGGCCTTATGTGGTCGTCGGCCACTCGCTGGGCGGCTACGACAGCGTGATCTTCGCCGATCGTCACAAGGAGGATGTGGTCGGTATGGTGCTGGTCGATCCCACCCCGGCAGCCGATCCCGATGCGCCGCCCGATCCGGCAACCCCCAATATCAATGCGCTGATGGCGGGCGAACCGCCGTTTATCACAATGCTGCAGCGATGCGCGGCGGGGCTGCGTGCGGGTACATTGCACTCTGGCGCGCCCGATCCCGACAATTGCCTCAACCCCCCGCCGCCTCCGGCCGAATATCCACCCGAGCTGCGCGATGCGCTGCTGGCACTGCGGGTGGGAGCAACCCCGCAGGCGACCGCGGCGGCGCTCGACAACATCGCCTATTACAGTTCGGCCGCGCGGATCGCGGCCGACACGCGCGCCGCCTACAACCCAGCGCGCAATTACGGCGCCATGCCGCTGATCGTGCTGTCGGCCGGCGATTCCGGCATTTCCCCGAACAATCCGCCTGAGATCAACGCCGAGCTGCCGGCCCTGATGGCGTTCAAGCAACGCGCGCACGAACATCTGGCAACATTATCGACCCGAGGCGTTCATCGTATTATCGCTGACAGTCCGCACGATATCCCGCATGTGAAGCCGCAGGCGGTGATCGACGCGATCGACGAGGTTGTGGATGCGGCGCGCTGAAAGGACCCAGGCATGAACGATTCTTCTTCGACCCTCGATTTCGACCTTACTCCGCCGACCGAGGCGGAACTCGCGAAGCTGGCGTCGGACCTCACCGAGGAAGAGCGGCACGTGCTGCTGGAACACGGGACGGAGGCGCCGTTCTGCGGCGTGTTCCTCACCGAGAAGCGACCGGGCGTCTATACCTGCCGCCTGTGCGGGCTGCCGTTGTTCCAGGGCGGCACCAAGTTCGAAAGCGGCACCGGCTGGCCCAGCTTCACCCAGCCATTCGCCGCAGGGCATCTGAAATATATCCATGACACCAGCTACGGCATGGTTCGCACCGAGATCGTCTGCGCGCGCTGCGGCGGGCACCAGGGCCATGTTTTCCCGGACGGTCCGCCGCCGACCGGCGAGCGCTACTGCATCAACTCGGTGTCGCTGGCGTTCACGCCGAACGGGGAGCCTTTGCCGGACAAGCTGGGGCGGGGTGCGCCGGAGGGCGAGGCGTTC
This sequence comes from Candidatus Andeanibacterium colombiense, assembly GCA_029202985.1. Classification (GTDB taxonomy): domain Bacteria; phylum Pseudomonadota; class Alphaproteobacteria; order Sphingomonadales; family Sphingomonadaceae; genus Andeanibacterium; species Andeanibacterium colombiense. Next base: position 3,539,948 of record CP119316.1, read on the forward strand.
TGAGCCTCAGCTCTCCACCCCCTTGATCTTCCCCCACTGGCGCGCGGCGGTATAGCCAAGATACCCGGTCCCAAACAGCGCATACAGTGGCTCCGGCAGGCCGTTGAGATAGGCGTTCATCCCGTTCGCGATGTCGCGGGCAGCCTCCGGCTTGAACGCCGCCAGAATCCCCATCGGGATCGCCCACAGCAGCAGGATGTAGATCACATAGAGGAAACTTGGGCGGGCGCGGCTGGTCCAGGGGTCTTTCGAATTGGCTTCGGCCACGATCGCCGACAGCTGGACGCCCAATTGCTGCAGTTCCTGCGTGCCCTGCAACTGGAGCAGCTCCAGCTTGGCCTTGTCGCGAGCGGCCTTGTCGGGGATGACTTTGTCGATGATCGAGGTGATCGGGCCGATCAGCGCGTCGAGAAGTGCCATGTTCCGCTCCATTGGTTCAATTCATTAAAATGTATAACCAAATAGGTTTGTGTAGGAAAGTCCAATCGCGCGGCGCGGAACGAATTTTTCCTGACACGGTTAATGGTTTATTGGGTCGGACGGGATGTCGGATCGAGGAGCCCCCTGAAATGCGTACACTTATCTTTGCGGCAGGCATTGCCGCAGCCGCGCTTGTCCCTTCCATCGCCAGCGCGAAGACTCCGGCGCAAACCGCATGCGAGCAGCGCAGCACCACCAACACCACCCGCGTCGCCGCGACCGTTGGCGGCGCCGCGGTCGGCGGGGTCATCGGCAATGTCGTGGCGGGCAAGGGCGACAAGACGGTTGGCACGGTGATCGGCGCAGTCGTCGGCGGGGTGATCGGCAACCAGATCGCCAAGCCAGGCCGCACTTGCGACGATGCCTATGGCTATTACGACGAAAACAACCGCTGGCACGCACTCGGCACCGATGAAGGCAATGCGCGCGGCTATTACGACCGCGACGGCAACTGGTTCGATGGCCCGCCCAACGGCCGGTATGGCGACGATGGCCGCTGGGTGAGCAACGGTTCGGGCCGCGGCGAGGGCAATTGGCGCTCGCAGGGCGAATGGGTGCCGGTTTCGGCCAATGGCTATTACGATCGCAACGACCAGTGGGTCGCCGGGTCGGACAGCGGCTATTACGACGATCGCGGCCGCTGGATGCCGGGCAATTCGAACGGTTCCGGCCGCCGGTCCGATGCCTATGGCTATTATGATACCCAGGGCATGTGGCATGCCAACGCGGTCGATCGCAGCCGTGCGACCGGCTATTACGATCGCAACAACAACTGGGTTTCGGGCACGCCGAACGGCTATTACGACAGCCGTGGCACCTGGGTGCCGCAGCGCGACGATGGCGCGTCGAGTGGCAGCTGGGACAGCCAGAACCGGTGGGTCCCGTATTCGTCCAACGGCTATTACGACAACAACAACCAGTGGATCGGGGGCAGTTCGAGCGGCTACTACGACCAGCGCGGGCGTTGGGTCGCGGGCGCCACGACGGGCCGTTACGATGCGAATGGCCGCTGGGTCGCCGGTCAGGCGAGCGGTCACCGCGACAGCAAGGGCAACTGGATAGCCGATCCGCAGCCGGGCTATTACGACAATGGGCGGTGGGTTCCGGGCACGACCACCGGCTTTTACGACAGCCGTGGGCGCTGGGTGCGGACCGATGGCGGCTATGCGTCGCGGCCTTCGATCCTCACGCAATTGTCCTCGCTTGATCAGGACCTTCGCACGGCCAAGGCGCGGCGCACGCTGAACAAGAAGCAACTGGCGACGATGCAGGGCGAACTGGCCGCGATCCGCGTGACCGAAAAGCGTATGCAGCATGACCGTTCGGGCAATCTGTCCGCGAGCGATCAGGCAACGCTTCAGGTCCGTGTCGACCGGTTGCGTGGGCGGATCGGCATCAGCCAGCGTTAACCGGCGCACACTACTTTACCTTTTGCGCCACCTCCGATGCGTGTCGGAGGTGGCGCTGTCGCATACGAGCAGGAGACACATTGCGATGAAGCTGGCGCGTTTCGAGATTGCCGGGCAAGTCGATCTAGGGCTGATCGAGGATGAGGGCGTAACCAGCCTGACCGCGGCCGGCTGCGAATTTCCCGATATGCTCGCGATCATCGCCGGGGGTGAGGCGGCGCTGCAGGAAATCCGCGATCTGACCGACGGCACCGCGCCGCATCACCGGCTGGCCGACGTGAAGCTGCTCGCGCCATTGCGGCCGGGGAAATATCTCGCGATCGGGATGAATTACCGCAAGCACATCGCCGAAATGGGCCGCGACGGCCCGCCGCCGCACCAATACTGGTTCAACAAGCAAACCACCGCGATTTCGGGCCCTTACGACCCGATCGATCCGGGCGTGTCGGAGATGGTGGATTACGAGGTCGAACTCGGCGTGGTGATCGGGGCGAAGGCCAAGGGCGTCACGGCAGCCGACGCGCTCGACCATGTGTTCGGCTATCTCGTCGCGAACGACGTCTCGGCGCGCGACTGGCAGAAGCACACCCCGACCTTCACCATGGGCAAGAGCTTCGACACCCACGGCCCGATCGGCCCGTGGATCGTCACCGCCGATGAAATCCCCGATCCGCAGAACCTCGCGTTGCGCTGCCTCGTCAACGGCGAGAAGCGGCAGGAAAGCAATACCTCGGGCATGATCCACACCATCGCCGCGCAGATCGAATATCTCTCGACCGCCTTCACGCTGGAACCGGGCGACCTGATCGCCACTGGCACGCCCGAAGGGGTCGGCGCAGGGATGCAGCCGCCGAGTTTCCTCAAACCCGGAGACGTGGTTCGCTGCGAGATCGACGGGATCGGCGCGATCGAAAATACGGTGGTCACGCCCGCCTAGGAAACCGGCGCGGGTTCGGGCGTTTCATTCCAAACGAGGGAGACCGCATGAACAAGCTCTTCACCAGAATCGCCGGAAAAATCGCCAGCTGGTCGGGCAAGCCGATCACCTTCGTTCTCGCCTTCGCCTGCGTGCTGGTATGGGCGGTAACCGGGCCGATCTTCCAATATTCCGAAGTGTGGCAGCTGGTGATCAACACCGGCACCACCATCGTCACCTTCCTGATGGTGTTCCTGGTCCAGAATTCGCAGAACCGCGATGCCGGGGCGATGCAGGCGAAGCTGGATGAACTGCTGCGCGCGGTCGCGAAGGCCCGCGAGGAATTCATCGGGATCGAGCATCTGACCGATGTCGAGATCGAGAAGATTCGCAAGCAGATGGAGCACGGCAAGGGCTCGCCTGGCAACAAGCCGGGCGCCGGAGAAACGGTCGGCCACCTGCTCAAGCGGCACTAGGCCGGTTTGGGGGAAATTCCACTGGTCGGGACGAGAGGATTCGAACCTCCGACCCCCACACCCCCAGTGTGATGCGCTACCAGGCTGCGCTACGTCCCGATCAGTGGAGGCGCGGCCAATAGCCAAGCGCCCGCGATCATGCAAGCGCGCTCCGGCCTCTCGGCGCGAATTGCTGCGAAGCAGGCTCGTTGCCAGCCCAAACCTTTGCTGCTAGGCGCCGGGCGTCCCGCCGGAGGCCTTGAAAAGCTGTGGTCCGGCACACAATTGAACGCGATAATTGCCTATGAGGGGCTCGCCTGATGCTTGATATTCTTTCCGCCGCTGCCGCCGGCGCGCCGTCAGGGCTTGCTGCCTATGGCAGCATGATTCCGATCGTCGGCATGGTCGCGATCTTCTGGTTCCTGATCATCCGCCCGCAGATGCGCCAGCAGAAGGAACACAAGAACAAGGTCGCGGCGATGAAGCGCGGCGATCAGGTGGTCACCGCCGGCGGCATCGTCGGCAAGGTGACCAAGGTCGATGATAACTACGCTGAACTCGAAATCGCCCAGGGCGTGAAGGTCAAGGTGGTCAAGCAGACCATCGCCGACCTGGTCCCGCCCGCCGGCGCCGCGGCGAACGACTGAGCGGTACCCCGACATGCTCGAATTTCCCACCTGGAAGCGGATCTGGCTGTGGCTCATCACGCTCGCGGTGGTTGCCGCGGCGGTCCCTTCGATGGTCACCATCGCCGGCTTCAAATGGCCCGACGGCCTGCCCGATCGGCAGATCGCGCTCGGCCTCGACCTTGCCGGCGGCAGCCATCTTCTGCTCGAGGCGAGCCCCGACCAGGTCGGGCGGCAACGGCTCGAGACGATGGAGGAAGACGTCCGCCGCACGCTGCGGCTCGCCACCCCGCGCATCGCGATCGGCGATCTTTCGACCGCCAATGGCCGGCTGAGCTTCCTGCTCGCCGATCCGAGCCAGCTCGATGCCGCGCGCGAGGAAGTGCTGCCGCTGCTGAATGGCTCCGGCACCACCCGCGAATGGAACCTTGAGGTCGTCGACGGCAGCCGGATCGTCCTCACGCCGACTCAGGCGGGGCTCAAGGCCGCCGTATCCAAGGCGATGGACAGCGCCACCGACGTGATTCGCAAGCGCATCGACGCGCTCGGCACGCGCGAGCCGACGATCATCCGCGAAGGCGACAACCGCATCGTGGTCCAGGTCCCCGGGCTCGGCGATCCGGAAAAGCTCAAGTCGCTGGTCGGCAAGACCGCCAAGCTCGAATTCAAGCTGGTCGATGGCAGCGCACTGCCGGAGAATATCGCCAAGGGCATCGCTCCCCCGGGCAGCGAGATCGTGCCCTATGCGCCCGGAACGCCCGGGCAGGGCACCTCGATCGCGGTCAAGCGGCTCGGCGGCATCCGCGGCGATTCGCTGACCAACGCGAAGGCCGGCCGCGACGCGCGGACCAATGAGAACAATGTCGACATCTCGTTCGACCAGCAGGGCGGCGCGAAATTCGCGGCGCTGACCAGCCAGAACGTCGGCAAGCCCTTCGCGATCATCCTCGACGGCAAGGTCCTTTCCGCACCCAACATCAACGAACCGATCCTCGGCGGGCGAGCCTCGATTGCCGGCAGCTTCACCCCCGATTCGGCGAACGAGCTGGCGATCGCACTGAATTCGGGCGCGCTCCCGGTCGATCTGACCGTGGTCGATGAACGCACCGTCGGCCCGGAACTGGGCGCGGATTCGATCCATAAGGGCCTGCTGGCGATGGGCGTCGGCACCGGCCTGATTGTGCTGCTGATCGCGTTCAGCTATGGCCGCTTCGGCATCTATGCGAACCTCGCGGTGATCATCAACGTGCTGATGATCCTCGGGGTCATGGCGATGTTCGGGACCACGCTGACCTTGCCCGGTATCGCCGGCTTCGTGCTGACCATCGGCACCGCGGTCGATGCGAACGTGCTGATCAACGAACGCATCGGCGAGGAACGCAGGCGCGGGCGCAAAGTGTTCCAGGCGGTCGATCTCGGCTATCAGGAAGCGAGCCGGACGATCTTCGACGCCAACATCACTCACGTGATCGCGGCGACGCTGATGTTCCTGTTCGGCACTGGCCCGATCAAGGGTTTCGCGGTGGTGCTGATGATCGGCATCGCCACCAGCGTGTTCACCGCCGTCACGCTGACCCGCATGTGGGTCGCGGGCTGGCTGCGCCGGGCGCGTCCGTCCGACATCAATATCTGACAGGATTGTCGCCATGCGTCTCCTCAAGCTCGTTCCCCACGACACCGACATCAAGTTCCTGCGCTGGCAGTGGCCGACCACGATCCTCAGCGTGATCCTGATGGTCGCCAGCTGGGTGCTGATCGTCACCAACGGGCTGAACTTCGGCGTCGATTTCGTCGGCGGTCAGATGATCCGGGTGACCTTCACCCACAGCCAGGCCGCGCCGGTCGGGGAATTGCGCAGCGAGATCGAGCATCTCGGCTATGGCGAGCCGGTGATCCAGAACTTCGGCGCTCCCAATGCGATCTCGATCCGCATGCGTCTGCCCGAAGATGCGGAGCATCATGCCGGCTTCGCGGCCGAAATGTCGAAGGCGATCATCGCGCAGATCCAGACCACGCATCCGGATGTGCGGGTGGACGGGGTCGATTCGGTTTCGGGCAAGGTCTCCAAGGAGCTCGGCTGGACTGCGTTCAAGGCGCTCGGCTTTGCGGCCATCGCGATCTCGATCTACATCTGGTTCCGCTTCGAATGGCAGTTCGGCGTCGGCACGCTGATAAGCCTGATCCACGACGTGACGCTGGTGCTGGGGCTGTTCGCGCTGACCCAGATGGAATTCGACCTGACGATCGTCGCCGCGCTGCTGACCGTGATCGGCTATTCGCTCAACGACACGATCGTGATCTACGA